>DASVUU010000339.1:0-6043 GCA_036386935.1 Cytophagaceae bacterium
CTTTTACGACCTCTCGAAGGTCTGCTTCAAACCTAAATTTTATGTCGTACTCCAATGTGTCGTTTCGGTTTGAAGCTACCTTGTTGTCAGGTTGGTCAAATACCACCCTAGTTGTAAACGAGCCATCCTTGGGAATAATAACAGCAGTATGATTTATCCCAGCTTTAAGCTCGTTATCGATTCCATTGATACTTAACTTGTACTCTAACTTTCTGTCATATACTGGAATGTATGAATTCTGAAAAGTCGTGTGCAGTTCCTTATTAGACGCTGCGTAAGCCTTCGAAGTACCCTGAACAACACTGTCGCCGTATAACGTATACTCTGGCGATTTGTAGAGAATATTTTGAGCGTAAATTCGAGCTATACCTAGGGAAAGGAGTACAAATAGTACTTTAAATTTCATGACCTCTTTTTGCTTTAGTTGATTATTAAATAATAATTATGACCGCCGTATGATACTATAGATAGTTAGGGCATTTTTACGAATCCTTCGCATTTAACATTCCATTGGCCGTTTTTAGGAAACCCTGGTGCTGCTGTCTCAGGTCCGCCATCCCAACCACCTGCCATCATTGCAATTGTAGTTAAGAGTCCACCGTTAGCGGGTAAGTAAACCCAAGAATTGTATCCTAGAGAGTCATAGGAATTATGTTTTCCTTGGAAGAGCAGCATATCAATTGCTGTTTCAGGTTTATTCAATCTTGTCGCGGTCATTGCAAAGACCGGATAATCCCAACCCCAAACCCTTTCATGGTTCCAGGTTTTAAGAACCTCTGTGAAGGTGTTATTCATAATCGCCGTGTCGACGCCATCGCCTGGTAACATTCCGTAGGTAGCTAGCAAGGTTGGATGTTCGTAATTGTATTTTGTCCACATGTCCTTTATTCCCTCAAAGGTGACATACTTCTTATCTTGTATTGGAAGTGGGGCCAACTTACTCAAGACCTCATTCCAATTTGTAGATGCGGGCAATCTCAACTTCTTTCTCCACTTTATAGCGGTTCGGAGCCCGTACCTCCAATACCCTAATTCAAATGCAGGGTTAATGGTAGAATCCATGGGCGTGTTTTCCGAGGCAGTCGCCAAAGGAGGGACCAAGTTATATCTTTTATGGGCGCTGTCATAAACAGGATAGGAGGCCATAAATTCAGCGGTTGCAAAAACAACCTCCTTCCATTTTTCTAACGTTTCTTCTGTCGGATGTAACCTATAGTCTAGATCTGCGAAATATATTGGATGGGGCTGTTGCCATATCAAAACAGCGTTTATAACAAATGGCCAATCGCGGTCAATATTTCCTGCTGCCTTTGTCCATCGTGCACCTTCGTAGCCTTGTCTTTTTGCTCGCTCAATGGAAGTTGCCAGGTATCTCTTATATACTGTCAACATTTCGTCGAGCTCATTCCAACGGTTCCACAAAGCAAAGTGGACGCCATGCCACCAAAGCATTTCGAAATGAAATTTCCCATACCAGTTGTTTTTCATTAGGCCTGATTCTGCGGGTGGGAGGGACCCAGAGTTGTTGACTTTCATTAAATATTGTGAAATTACTACACGCCTTTCTAACTCCTTTGCCCTAGGATCAGTGCATTCTGAGAAGTCAATAGCAGCGCCCGACAACCAGTACTTTTCCCAACCAGCTTTACTTGCATGAAATATATCATCCTGTGATTTCTTCTTCCCAATAGAATCTTTTGAAAAAGCAAAGGTGAATTTTGAGATATTCTCAGTAGGGACGATCAGGATTTTATGAGGGTTGTTTGAGGAATCTATCTGCCCTAATTTAACCTTATTGAGAGAGGCTATTTTTACGAAGTATTTTAAATCATCGACGGTTCTTGTTACGTATAAGCTACGGTCTTTGCTTTGCAATGTTGAAGTATGTTTTTGTGGACTGGCAAAATCGCCCACGAAGTCTGTATATTCTCGATCATCGGCATATGGGAACTCGACGAAGATCTTCAATTGGCCTTTAGATATTAGTTCTGAATTCACTTCAATGCCAAGTTCGTCTCTCGTGGGATCGCAGGCAGTCAAAACCGTTACATTTGAACCATCGAAATCAAAGGAGCTAGTGATGATACCAGTCCACATATTAAGATGCTGTTTTGTGTTCTTAAGGTTGCTTAGTTCAGCTATCGCTCCATCTTTGTGGGTTAGGTATAAACCGATCCGACCTAGATTCACAGGATGCGGATTTGCCGCGAGCCACTTTGACAATTCGGGCTGTTCAGGATTCTCAATGGATAATTGGACATCTCTTCCTGCTATGTTTACAACTTTGCCTTTGAAGTCCTCAACGTTTAAACCTGCAGGCAAGGGTGTTGTGTGCCAGGCCCAATGTGCCATCGTATTATGCGGATCAAAAGTTTGCATTCCCGTGATGTCGACATTATAGGCAAGCTCTCCGTTCCCAACTTGCATAGGCTTTTTGGGATTGTTCTGTTGTATAGTAATGTTATGTCTTTCAACAAGCTCCTTTCTGTTAATTTTTTCTTCAGTACAGGAGAAAAGTACAAATGGACTTACAAGTAAGAAGCCTAAAGCTCTTAATGTCATCGTTCTAAAAAGGAGGTTCATTTTGCAACAATTGAATTATTCTCCTACAAAAGTAGAATAATTTGATACACTAATGCCATTATTTGAATCCATGATATCTTAAAATCTTATCTTTTGAATAATGCTTTTCGGATACCATTCCGCGCTCGTAGCGAGCGAAATTCCTCTATTTAATTGGAAACTAATAGATAAGATTTTATTGTGTTTTATCCGGTTACACTTAAGTCATGGGGGTTAAACCCATTATTTTATAAACATGGCAACCATTTTTTTTATATTGACCGTTCCATTAGGTGGGTTAGGCATCTGGGTGCCACTCTTTAAACCTCTGGTTAATTTTTACCTACGAAATTTAAATTACTGGAAAAAAAACTTTACTAATCTCTGGGCTTCTTATAGGCCAGATTTTATAAGCATAAAATTCTTACAACAACGAGTCGAGCAGAAACTCTCTGATGATTCTGGAATACAAGTACAAGAGTCCGTGACCTTAGCTTAATAAAAGGCAATGACATGGAAACTTAAATCAATTTCAATATTTGTCAATGGATCCTGAACTAAAAATATAAGTACAAAAGCGATATAGCTGAGACTGCCATAGGATTTAGGTAGAAAGATGACTTCCTTAACGCAATATTAGTTTTTCAGAGATGGGATCATTCCCTTATCTCTGAAAAATAATGAGACTAAAAGTTTAAAGAATTAAACTTGATTGATATTGCCAGCTCGACGAATACCATACTACTTTAACACCTAACAAAAATTTTGGGCCGAAAATAGCAAAGAAATGCGCCCTATAGCTAATAGCCTAATTCTTTCGAACAACTAATAATCATCCGTTTGTTAACAAACTTTTATGGACAGAGAATGTATCATATTCGACATCCATATATTCATATTGCCTATCCGTCAAATCCTTTCTTAACAATTCTCTTTCACTTTTGTCAAGGTGAAAAGATTCAATATTTACTATCTTCGGAAGGATATTTAAGTCTAAGAATTGACGGAGTATTTTATAATCTAGCCCTTCAGTATCAATCTGTAGCAAATCAATATCATTAAAAGCTTGATGTTTCTTAAGTAGGCTTTTGATGGTTAAGCCCTCAACCTGAATTGAACGTAAATTTTTTTCCGCAATGTTGAATCTGCTGAAGTGCGATTTATCGAGAGAGGCCTTTGGGGATGTATCCTCTCCGTTTGGAAGATGCAACATTATTGGCCCATCTTGTTCTGTAATTGCAACATTTTCCAGGGAAAACCCAGGTCGGCTCCCGTACATCCTGCCTAATTCTTTGAAGCAGTTTGGTTGCGGTTCGACAAGCAGAACATTTACATTATTGTTACCATTACTTAGGATATCTTTTAATGGATCGGAAACTTTGCCGTCAAATACTCCAATTTGTACGATGTTGAAATTCGAACTTTTAGATCCTCTGAGTAAGGCGTAACCTAGCTCCACTAAATTAACAGTAGTATGAGGGTACTTATAATTGGGCACCATCTTGTAACCGAGAGATCCTAAGATCCGACCTATGTAATAATTGATGATCATAATAGTGTTATATGTTATAAAAAATAAAGATGCTAAATGTATTTAAGAATATGTCTGGTATTCTCAAGGCTGTTTTCGTAAAAGTAATATTAGTGAAATTATCTAAATAGTTACGATAGGAGATAAATAATCGTTCTAGGGTCGAAGGGATGAGATACAACTTGCCATTCCTTAAAAAACGGTGGCAATCATATAATCATTAGGCCCTACTTTGTTCACTTATCCATCCTCTCCTTCATTTCCCTCATCAACTTGTTCGCGAAAATGAAATCTCGAAGCGGTTGTACCTCCGTCTCAAAAATATTGTCCTTGTTGCCCTGCCAGACCTTTTCGCCCTTAAACATAAAAAGGATGTTTTCCCCAATCTCAATTACGGAGTTCATATCATGAGTTACCACAACAGTAGTCATTTTATATTCGTCCGTAATCTCGCTAATCAAATTATCTATTTTGATTGAGGTTTGTGGGTCAAGTCCGGAGTTCGGCTCATCACAGAATAAGTATTTTGGATTTAACACAATAGCTCGTGCGATACCAACCCTTTTTTGCATTCCCCCACTGATCTGAGAAGGAAATAAGTTGTTGACATTTTCAAGGCCAACCCGTTGTAAACAGAAATTTACCCTATCTACTTTTTCTTTTCGCTCCATCTGAGTGAGCATGTCAAGGGGAAACATGACGTTTTGAGCTACGGTTTTAAAATCGAAAAGTGCACTGCCTTGGAATAACATCCCCATTTCACGTCGGATGTCTTTCTTTTGATCAGCATCTCCGTGGATAAAGTCTCGGTCATTGTAGAGTACGGTTCCTGTATCTGGAATTACCAACCCAACAATACATTTTAGTAAAACACTTTTTCCTGTTCCGCTCGCTCCGATAATGAGGTTGGTGCGGCCAGGCTCAAATCTCGCATTGATGCCGGTAAGAATGGTTTTACCTTGAAACTCCTTATTGATATTCTTTACTTCGATCATCTTTAAAGAAGAAGTTTAGCTATTACAAAGTCAGCCACCAATACCGCAATACAGCTATTTGTTACCGCGTCTGTACTCGACTTCCCTACTTCCAATGCACCACCTTTAGTATAGAAGCCGCAAAAAGAGGAAATAGATGAAATAAGAAATGCAAACACTACTGCCTTGACCAAGGCAAAGAAAACATTGTATTCCACAAACAGGTATCTTAAACCATAAACATAGTCATGCTCTGTCATCACTCCAGAAAGGACTACAGATAAATAGCCGCCAAATATTGACAAAAACCCTGATATCGAAACTAGCATCGGAAAAACTAACATTGCAGCAATGATTTTAGGCAATACCAAATAGGATCCCGAGTTGATCCCCATTACGTCAATAGCATCAATTTGCTCAGTTACCCGCATTGTTCCTAAACCGCCCGCGATGCTTGACCCTACCTTTCCAGCTAAGACAAGACAGGTAAAAGTTGGCGCGTTTTCCAAGATCGTGAAGTCTCTAACAATAGTTCCAACAGTATACATAGGAACAAAAGGGCTTGTTAGGTTATAGGCTGTTTGAATAGCCGATACAGCTCCTATGAAAGTTGACACAATGGCAACGACAAAAACAGAATCTACACCAATAAGGATACATTCATCCATTATCAATTTTATGTATAAAGAAAATCGCTCCCTGTTATTGAAAAGACTTCTAATGAAAAGGCAATACTTACCAACGCTTGTTAACATGTTTTAAAAAAGTAAATGATGGACTGCGGAATAATTGAATGAAACCGCGAACACAATGTTTGGTTAATATATTTGCACGAAATTAATAAAAACTTCCTATCGAAATTATTTTTCCTCTTATTATATGAAACAAACAATTTTAGTTACCGGCGGAACCAAAGGTATCGGCCGAGCAATATGTGAAAAATTTGCGTCGGAAAGTTTTAACGTCATTACCTGCG
>DASVUU010000340.1:0-2229 GCA_036386935.1 Cytophagaceae bacterium
AACTATATACTTTGTGGTGGATAGAGGATTTACAGTTATGGAAGCAGCCGTGCTATTTGTTGGACTCCACAAATAGCTCGTTCCTCCCGTTGCGGTTATAGTGATCGGGGCTGAACCTGCACAAATTGATTGATCCGGACCAGCATTGATGGTAGGGGCGGAATTAACTGTAACTGTTATGCTTGCCGAGTCTTTACATCCACTCAAATCAGTACCAATCACTTTATATAGAGTAGTATTGATCGGCTTTGCATTAATGCTATTCGTAGTTTGATTTCCAGGAATCCAGAAATACGAGGATGCGCCGCTTACGGTAAGTTTGACGGAGTCGCCTTGGCAGATGGCAGTACTAGGGCTAGTAGTTAGTATTGGATTTGGTTTAACGTCTACTTTAACAGTATCATAGTCATAACAATTTCCCGCATCTGAAACCCTTAGTATATATTGTGTACTAACTATCGGACTAACAGAGATAGAAGAAGAAGTTTGATTTGTCGGAGTCCACAAATAAGATGTTCCGCCGGAAGCAGAAAGGGTAGTTGAATTTCCAGCGCATATCAATTTGTCTGGTCCGGCATCAGCATTGACCGTTACTTTTACGGTTACCAATACACTGTCAAAATCTTTACAGGATCCGTTGTCTGCCGTAAGTTTAACTTTATATGTTCCAGGTTGTGCATAGGTATGGTTTGGCGCAGCTAAAGTAGAGGTGGTGCCATCGCCAAAATTCCAGTTATAATTTACCCCTGAAAATCCATTGGTTGGTGGATTGGCGAAAGTAATCGTATTTCCTAAGCAAATGCTGTCATTGTCTGCGGCTATGGTGGCCCTGACATTTTTAAAAATTGCGCTACCGCCAAATGTAACCTTAAATGCGGGATCACTTGAGCGTAGCTGAGAACTTTCGATAAATACAGCATAGGTCTTCGTTACATCTAGTTGTAAAGACTTGCTAAAAGGATTGTTTGCTGCCCCGGTGATTGTGTCATAATATGATGCACTGTCGTCAGATAGACCAGTACCTACCTCATCGTTAAATAAGTCTACCTGACTGGCATTACAACTCACCTGCTGTTTGGTCGCACAACCGTTTGTAATGTCGTAGATAATAAAGTCGAAATCTAGACCTTCAGGGGCATTTAGGTACATTTCAAACTTTCCATTGTTTTGAGGAGTAAACTTGTACCAGAAAGGGTTTACTTCATTTTTGGTGATTGGAAAGCAGGTGTTTTGGTTTGTTCTATCGTTGAACCCGGGGCGATTTCTCTGCCCCATTAAGCTGTCAAAAATTATATCATTGTTGCAGAGGATAGGCGCTGTAGAACAATCCTTGCTGCCAATTCTGTTTCGGTTTTGGGCATACGTCGCGAGGCTTATTAAGCAAAAAATAAGTGTATGTATGTAAATTAGTTTCCTCATAAGATGCTTAAAGCAGCCATTTATCTATTGTACGGCGTATTAATCAATAGCGTTGGTTTGATGGAGAAAAATGGTGTTTTCTGTAAAATGGATTTTGGTCGTCCTTTTATACGATTGTCTTTCGCAAATGTTGATAACTTTTCACTAGGAAGTTTGCGAGAGGAATTAACAGGAGTTATAAAACAAAAAAATCACGTTACTGCCTGTTCACTTTTAATTTTACAGAGTTTTCGTATTTTTGTCATTGATTCGAACTTTAATCCAATTAATCAAAATTTTTATGGCCTTTGATATAGAAATGATAAAAGCTGTGTATGCTAACATGGCAGAAAGGGTGCAAGCAGCAAAGAAAGTTGTGGGCAAGCCTCTCACATTGACTGAGAAAATCTTATACAGCCATTTATTTAATGGCAACGCAAAGGAAGCATTTGGAAGAGGTAAGTCTTATGTTGAGTTTGCACCAGATAGAGTAGCGATGCAGGATGCTACTGCGCAGATGGCTTTGCTTCAATTTATGTCAGCAGGCAAGAAAATGGTGGCAGTACCTTCTACAGTACATTGTGACCACTTAATTCAAGCAGAACAAGGCGCGGTAAAAGATTTGGCAACCGCCAATAGTGTCAATAAAGAAGTTTATGATTTTTTAGCCTCCGTATCTAATAAATATGGCATCGGTTTTTGGAAACCGGGCGCAGGGATTATCCATCAAGTGGTTCTAGAAAACTACGCCTTTCCTGGAGGTTTGATGATAGGAACAGACTCTCACACTCCTAATGCTGGTGGTTTAGGTATGTTAGCAATCGGTGTTGG
>DASVUU010000341.1:0-9014 GCA_036386935.1 Cytophagaceae bacterium
AAATCCATTCCTAAATTGGATCTACGGCATATTAAATAAGCGTATAACGGTCTGGACTTCTAGATAGATCTTTTTAGTCAAATAAGGGCGTAGTATGTGGTATTGATACCTCTTCATAAATTTTTTCAATTAAGGTAATTGAGATAGTGAGCTATAGCCCATACTCTGAAGTTTTCGTTGAATTCTAAAGTCTTGTTCTATAGCTACTCTTAGCTGCTACATCAGCAGGACTGGGTCTTCTGCCTCCCATTTCATCATAAAGAAGCAATTTTTACAGATGTGATTTTAACGTAGATGCCCACTTTTTTTCAGACTACTTTTGCAAGTCATAGGGGTGAAACAACAAAGCATTCCTAATTATCCCTCTTTTTCCACGTTCCTTTCAATCATGCCTTGTTAATATGAATTCTACGCCCTTTTTGGTATAATTCCCATGGACACCTTATATTTAAAGATTCATGATAGATAACCTCATCGCATTTTCCATAAGGAATAAGCTCATTGTAGGCATTTTTACAATAGCCTTAATAGCTTGGGGTGTCTATTCCGTCACCCAGCTCCCTATAGACGCGGTGCCTGACATAACCAACAACCAGGTACAGGTGATGACGGTGACCCCTGCTCTTGCTGCACAGGAGGTGGAACAACTGATCACATTCCCGCTAGAGCGCTCCATGGCAACCATTCCCGGCATCTTAGAAATACGATCCTTTTCACGATTTGGTCTTTCCGTGGTAACCATAGTGTTTGAAGATAAGGTAGATATTTACTGGGCTCGCCAGCAGGTAACTGAAAGAATGGGAGAGGCGGAAAAACAGATTCCTTTGGGAATTGGTACACCAGAGCTGGCACCGGTTACCACTGGGCTGGGAGAGATATACCAATATGTGGTGCACACGAAACCGGGCTACGAAAAAAAGTACAGCTCGATGGACCTCCGTACTATACAAGACTGGATTGTGAAAAGGCAATTATTGGGAACGCCAGGGGTCGCTGACGTCAGTAGCTTCGGTGGTTATCTAAAGCAGTATGAAGTTGCTATTGACCCGGAAAAATTGCGGAGCATGAATGTTAGCATCAGCGATATTTTTACTGCCCTAGAAAAGAATAATCAAAACACTGGCGGAGCCTATATTGATAAAAAGCCAAACGCATATTTTATTAGAAGCCAGGGCTTGGTAGGCTCTATAGCAGACATTGAAAAAATTGTTGTCAAAAATAATGTGAATGGGTTGCCCCTTCTCATAAGAGACCTTGCCACGGTCCAGCTTGGAAGTGCCGTTAGGTACGGCGCCTCGGTAAGGAATGACGAAGGCGAAGTCGTAAGTGCTATTGTCATGATGTTGAAAGGTGAAAATTCATCGAAGGTCATCAACGCAGTAAAGCTTCGTATCGCACAAATATCAAAAACCCTACCAGAAGGAGTAGTAATCGAGCCATTCCTCGACCGCACAAAACTTGTAAATCACGCTGTAGGTACCGTCACGAGAAATCTTGCAGAAGGTGCGTTGATAGTGATCTTCATATTGGTTTTGATGTTGGGAAATTTGAGAGCCGGTCTGGTTGTCGCCTCGGTGATTCCTTTGGCGATGCTTTTTGCTATTTCTATGATGAATGTGTTTGGCGTCTCTGGAAATCTGATGAGCCTTGGCGCAATAGATTTTGGTTTAATAGTGGATGGCGCTGTTATTATTGTAGAAAGCATTGTGCATAGGGTTGGTGCACTCCCGAGAGGTTTACTAACTCAAAAACAAATGGATGACGAGGTCTATCAGGCCTCCTCGAAAATTAGGACTTCCGCAGCTTTTGGAGAGATTATCATTCTTATTGTTTACCTGCCTATTCTTGCATTGGTGGGTACTGAAGGAAAGATGTTTAAGCCAATGGCCCAAACGGTTTCCTTTGCTATTATTGGTGCTTTTATCCTATCTCTTACATATGTACCCATGATGTCGGCGCTAGTTCTTAGTAAGGAGACGGAGCATAAAAGGAATATTTCTGATAAGATTATGGGTTTCTTTCATAGAATTTATGATCCCTTGATAGTAGCCGCGCTTAATAGAAAATTGTTAGTGATCTTGGTAAGTCTGGCCTTATTGATTTTAAGCTTTTTCGTTTTTAGAAATATGGGTGGGGAATTTATTCCTACGCTCGATGAAGGTGATTTCGCCGTAGAGACAAGAGTGATGGCCGGCAGCTCACTCTCCGAAACTATTGCAGCAGCGGACAAGGCCAATAAAATTTTGCTTAAAAAATTTCCAGAAATAGAACAGATCGTCGCCAAGATAGGCTCTGGGGAGATTCCCACTGACCCGATGCCAGTGGAGGCCTGTGACCTGATGATCATCCTCAAAGACAAGAGCGAATGGACCAGCGCGGACACAAGAGATGAGCTTGCTGAAAAAATGGCGAAGGAGTTGGAAGTAATTCCAGGCGCGGAGTTTGGCTTTCAACAACCCATTCAAATGAGGTTTAATGAGTTGATGACAGGCGCAAGGCAGGACGTGGTACTAAAGATTTACGGAGAAGACCTAGATGTGCTAACTGCTCAGGCAACGAGGGTGAGTCAGGTGATTAGTGGAATAGATGGGGCGGTAGACCTTTACCAGGAAGCCGTGTCTGGCTTACCGCAAATCGTGGTAAAATTTGACCGTGACAAAATTGCTCAGTTTGGATTGAATATAGAGGAGATCAATAGAACTATCAGAACTGCTTTTGCGGGGCAGACCGCAGGACTGGTATTCGAGGGAGAGAAGCGATTTGATTTGGTGGTGAGGTTTGGGGAGGAAAATAGAAAAAATCTAGAGGATGTTCAGAATCTTTTTATCACTGCTCCAAACGGGACCCAAATTCCACTGCAACAAGTGGCGTCGGTCGGCTTCATAACTGGTCCAAATCAAATACAGCGGGACGACACGAAGCGCAGGATCACTGTAGGTTTCAACGTCCGCAAGCGGGATGTGGAAAGCATTGTAGAGGAAGTAAAGGCAAAGCTTGAGACGCAGGTTAAGTTACCGCCAGGCTATTATGTAACCTACGGCGGCCAGTTTGAAAACTTGGTAAAAGCGAGAGCCCGATTGTCTATTGCTGTACCGGTGGCACTTCTATTGATCTTCACCCTCCTGTATTTCACTTTTGGTTCTGCCAAACATAGTTTATTGATTTTTACTGCGGTACCCCTTTCGGCTATTGGAGGAATTCTCGCCCTCTGGATACGAGGTATGCCATTTAGTATCTCGGCTGGCGTGGGTTTTATTGCATTGTTTGGCGTAGCCGTGTTAAACGGCATCGTTCTGCTTGCAGAATTCAACAGACTGAAGAAGGAAGGTATGACGGACCTGCGAGAAATCGTGCTAACCGGTACAAAAATTCGCCTCCGTCCTGTAATTATGACGGCCATGGTCGCCTCTCTTGGATTTTTGCCTATGGCCCTTTCAAACTCTGCAGGTGCTGAGGTTCAGAAGCCACTTGCAACTGTGGTAATAGGAGGCTTAGTTTCCGCGACGCTATTGACGTTACTCGTCCTTCCTGTCCTGTATCTTTATTTCGAGCGAAGAGACAACAATCTTGGGGGCGACAAATCGTTGGTGAAAAAGCCAAATATTGCGTTGTGCTTGACGGGCTTGATTTTATTTATTTCGCCACTTGTATTTTCACAATCGCCTTCTATAAGAAAGCTATCGGTAGACCAAGCCGTGGAGGAGGCCTTGAAGAATAATAGAAATATACACGCTGCCTCCTACGAGATAGATGCGCAAAGGGCTTTGAAAGGAACATGGTCTGAAATTGGCAAAACAGACATTACCTTCATGAAGGGACAGTACAATAGTATAGAGCGGCGAGATAATAGCCTTACCCTAGGTCAGACTTTGCCGTTCCCAACGGTTATGGCTCGGCATGCAAACTTATCAAGAACCCATATTCGTGGTAGTGAACTCAACCTTTCTATTGCAAAACTTGAGCTGGCAAACAGTGTCAAATCGGTTTGGTATCAATTGTCGACTTTGCAATCGAAACATGCCGTACTGATGCAACAAGATAGTATCTACAGCGACTTTTTAAAGGCGGCTGAGTTGCGTTTCAAAACAGGGGAGGCCAATTACCTGGAAAAGGTGACAGTGGAATCACAAGCGATGGAAATGAAGGCACGTTTGAGACAAAACGATGCGGATATTAAAATTTTTGAAAAACGCCTTCAGACTCTTTTATATGCGAATGATAATATCAGCGTCGATCAGGCTAATACCGCTCGCCGTGAAATAGTCTTGCCCACTGACACTACTTTGACTGCCAATAATCCCCGTCTTAAATATCTTAGAAATCAAATAGACGTAAGCAAAGGCTCCGTCGCTTTGGAGAGGGCGAAACTTCTTCCTGATATTAATGTTGGATATTTTAATCAAACCCTTATTGGATATCAAAATGTCAATGGGACTGAACAGTATTTTGGCCCTAATAGAAGATTTTCAGGATTTCAGGTGGGAGTATCGGTACCCCTTTGGGCGAATCCCCAGCTCGCAAGGCTTAAGGCAGCGGGCATAAGTGAAAAGATCGCTCAATCCAATTTTGAGTTCCAACAAAAAAATATTGAGGGCGAGTATGCCCAATTGATGCAGGAATATCTGAAGCAAAAAACAAACCTTGAATATTATGAAAAGAATGCCTTGCCTCAGGCAGATCTTATTCTAAAACATGCACAGTTAGCCTTCAAGAATGGAGCAATAAATTATCTAGAATACTCCATGGCACTAAACCGTGTGCTCAACATTCGTTCGGAATATATGGATGTAATAAATAATTATAATCAGTCTATTATTGACATAGAATTAATAATGGGTTATTAAAATCCCGAAAAGCATTATCATGAGATCTTCTTTTAGAATATATATTGCAATTTTCTATACAACCTTCGGTATTTATTTAAGCGGTTGCAAGAATGAAGCAAAAGTTGCGACGAACAGAGACCAGCCAGGAGATGTACATGATGAGGGAAAGGGCCAGGAGAAAGGCCATGGTCACGAGATGGAAGAAAGTGGGGTAGAGCTAACAGATGCGCAATACAAAGTTGCAGGCATTGAAATTGGGAAAGTGGAACAAAAGGAACTTGGTAGTGTACTAAGTGTGAATGGCGTTCTGGATGTGCCGCCCCAAAACCTGGTCACGATCAGCGCTAAAATGGGAGGCTATGTAAAGAAGTCAGAACTGCTGCAAGGCATGCGTGTAAAGAAAGGACAATTGATAGCCGTTTTGGAAAATGAACAATACATACAACTTCAACAGGATTACCTGGAAAATAAAAGCAAGCTAGACTACCTGACGTTGGAGTATGAAAGGCAGAAGGAGCTGAATCTGGAGAATGTAAATTCAAAGAAAGTTTTGCAGCAGGCACAAGCAGAATATAAAACGACCAGGGCACGAGTACAAGGCTTAGAGCAAAGGTTAGCGATGATTAACATTTATCCTAAAAATTTGGAAAATGGCAATATATCTCGGACCGCTAACTTATATGCTCCAATAGACGGTTACGTAACGGATGTGCACGTGAATGTTGGCTCTTTTGTAAACCCTACGGACGTTATGTTTGAAATCATAGACACTAGGCACATGCATGTGGAATTGATGGTCTTTGAGAAAGATATTTCAAAGATCAGAGAGAAACAAAAAGTTAGATATACTTTACCTAATGAAGGTGGGCGGGAAAGGACAGCAACTGTCTATCTGATAGGCAGGAAAATAGCAGCAGACAAAACCGTGAGGGTGCACGCCCACATGGATTCTGAAGATCCAAAGCTACTCCCGGGCATGTACGTGAAGGCCTCTATAGAAACGGGAATAACGAAGGTGAATTCATTGCCGGAAGGAGCCATTGTGCAGTCAGAAGGTAAAACTTTCATATTCATATACAAAGGAAAGCGCATGGAGGAAAATATCACCATGCATGATTTTGAAATGGAGGAAGTGAAAACCGGGGTTTCAGATAATCGCTTTGTCGAAATTACTTTTCCTGAAGTTTTTGAATCTAACGGTAATATTGTGACAAATGGTGCCTTTACTTTACTTGGACAAAAGAAGAACAGCGAAGGAGGAGAGGAGGGACATGCACATTGATCCACTCTAAATTCTGTCTTTACCCGATCAGAATCAGGTCCAGTTACCTTCATAATATTTACTGTTTTCAATTATGACAAGTCTTCAATTAGTTCTGATATTACCAAAGTGGCTTGAAGCCGGGATCTGGGGATTGGTTTCGGGCATTGCCTTAGTAATAGGTGCGGCGCTGGGATATTTTACCACTATTTCGAAAAGAGTCATTGCAGGTGTAATGGCCTTTGGCAGTGGAGTCCTCATTTCAGCCCTATCGCTTGACTTAATGAATGAGGCTTTTGAAACGGGTGGATTAAGGTCTTCAATCATAGGATTTATTTCCGGGGCCGTTCTTTTCACTCTAAGCAATTGGCTGATCTCTTCCAAAGGTGGCAGCCATAGAAAAAGGTCAGGAGACCAGCAAACAAAGGAAAGTGACGACCGCGGAAGTGGGACGGCAATTGCGATAGGCACGTTATTAGATGGCATTCCTGAGTCTATTGCAATAGGAGTGAGTATGATAGAAGGAGGTTTTGTGAGTGTAGCTACAATTGTGGCTATTTTTCTTTCCAACATTCCAGAAGCCTTGTCAAGTACCTCCGGCATGAAGAAGGCTGGAAGAAGTAAAGTATATATTTTTGGAGTTTGGATTACGCTTACGATTGTATTTGCTTTATCATCTTGGTCTGGCTATTCCGTGTTTAGCCATTTTTCACCACATGTAGTAGGAGCTACGTTGGCAGTGGCAGCCGGTGCTATATTGGCTATGATCGTAGACACTATGATTCCAGAGGCCTTTGAAGAGCAACATAATTTTGCTGGGATGATCACTGTCGTGGGTTTTGCGGTGGCCTTTATTCTCACAAAAATGGGTGGCTAATACATTTTAATAATTTAATACCTTGTTTAAATAACCAGTCCGCTTAATTTAATTTTATGAGAGATATACGTTTGTAACTTTTGCTTTTGGGTTCCTACATTCTTATAATTGCCTTCTTCGAATACCGTCCATTATGAAATATTTTACACGTCAGCTTATCCTATTTTTGTCTTTACTTCAAATCACCATCTCTGTTGCACAGACCGATAGCTCAAAGACGAACTCTCCTACGACGAAGGCAAAAGAGGATCGACCACTAAAATTCAATTTGAATGAAGAGGGCTCGCACTTTTTTCAGGTGACTTTTCTAAATCAAAGCTGGGTAAGGTTAAACGAGAGTAATCCTGGTACTACTGTTCTTGGTCAGGCAGCTCCTACCACATTTGACATAGGCCTAAGAAGAACAAGAATTCAAATGTTTGGACAGGTGACTGATAGAGCCTTTGTATATTTTCAATTTGGAATGAATAATTTTAATAGGCTTTACCAAAATGAAGGAAGCAGAAAACTGGCCGCATTTTTTCACGACGCAGTTGGTGAATACAGAATTACGAAAGGGAACCAACTTAAAATTGGGGGCGGACTCACAATAGCTAACGGCCTATCTCGATTTTCTCAACCTAGCATTGGTACCATCATGGCCATGGATGTTCCGGTATTTGCACAAGCTACTGTAGACCAAACTGACCTATTCTCGAGGAAGCTTTCTGTTTATGCTCGGGGACAAGTTGGCAAAATTGATTATAGATTTTCACTTAGCGATCCTTTTCCTGTCCAGACGAATGGACTCGGTGGCTCTAGTTCACCCTCTGTGGGACGTGCCACCTTTTCACAAAAGATGCACTACAAGCAATTCCAAACTTATCTTATGTATCAGTTCTGGGAACATGAAGGTCATCTCACCCCCTATATGACAGGTTCTTCTTTGGGAAAAAAGAAGGTTTTGAACGTTGCGGGAGGTATCATCTACCAAAAGAATGCAATGTGGCTGCGGCCTTCGGTGACTGATTCTGTGAAGTTTCAAGACATGCTGCTTTGGTCAGTCGAAAGCTATATGGATGCGCCTCTAAATAAGGAAAAGGGGACGGCGCTGACGGCTTATATTGGATACTTCAAGTATGATTTTGGCACCAACTACGTAAGAATTGGGGCACAGATGAACCCTGCAGACGCAACCTCCAGCTCCGCTCAGGTGAGTAAGATTGCAAGTAACGGTGGCAACGGATTTCCCATGATGGGAACAGGTAGCATTGTATATGGTCAGGTAGGTCTCCTGCTTCCAAAAGATCTATTAGGCGACAATCACGGTGCCCTACAGCCTTACCTTACGGTGCAACACAATAAATTCCATGCATTGAACGATCCGGTAAATGTATTCAACGGAGGAATCAATTGGCTTGTAAACGGCCATAGAGCTAAACTGTCAGTGGATTATCAAAACAGACCGGTCTTCAACCAAGACCAAAAAGTAAGTGGACGGCGAGGTGCTTACACCATTCAATACCAGATTTTTATTTAGTATTTTCTCTAAAACGTTAGCCCTATGAAAATAGCATTAGCACAGACAAAATCAGTAAAAGGCAACATCCCTGCAAATATTATTGCCCATCAACGCTTTATAGATCTTGCCGTGAAGGCCGGTGCATTAGCGGTCTTTTTCCCGGAACTTTCATTGACAGGCTACGAGCCGGCGCTTGCTAATGAATTGGCTTTAGAGCTAAATGACTCTAGGCTGGATCCTTTTGATGCCATTAGTTTGAAACATAACATTACCATCGGTTTTGGTGCACCGATTCGAACGGGTACAGGAGTTCAGATTGCCATGTTATTTTTCCAACCGGGCAAGCCTCGTGAAATTTATTCAAAACAACAGTTGCATTCAGATGAGATGCCCTTTTTCGAAGCTGGTAGTAAAAACTTAGTTTTTGAGCTAGGTGATAAAAAACTGGTTCCTGCAATTTGTTACGAAAGTTTACAAAATGACAATGCAGATATGGCAAAGCAATTAGGCGCAGAAATATATCTTGCGAGTGTTGCAAAGGCTCAGACT
>DASVUU010000342.1:0-1829 GCA_036386935.1 Cytophagaceae bacterium
CATTTAATACCGAAGGGACTTGTCCTGCGGGGGCATAATATTCCTTGCCGTTATTTGTAGAGGTTACTATTTGAATCTTCGAAAAGTTGGTTCCCGCCTCAATTAATTTTATTTTCGTATCCTTCTTAATACGTCCGGGGAGGGCCTTGCAATACTTTTCCAATAGGTACTTTTATATACTTTTTCTCGCCATCGGTATCAGCATCCTTATTACCGTTAGTTAGAAAATAAGTCACATCCTCTGGAGTAAAAACTTCTACGTGTATACAGGAATAGGCTATTTGCTTTTCAAAGGCGTACCGGCCACCGTATCCTATAAAATCTCCCGCCTTGACTGGTATACTACAGGTGACTACTTTGTCTAGCTTGCCTTCGCTCACATTGAAAGTATATGCTTCTGGCGGTAACCCTGTGACTTTAGTCTCTTTTATTTCAAATGCCTTATCCTTATTATCAATTACATTATTTGCAGTCGCGGGAATGTAAATGCCAAAATGTTCTTTTCCATGAGAATCTTTAAACCTAACTTTTTTAAAGTTATACTTAATATTATCACGTGATTTGCTCCAATGGTCCCTATTTGACTCCTCGGCAGTCTGAGATTCATCAAGTGTGACTATCTGTTTTGCGGGAATGACGTATCTGAGCTTGCCTTTTTTAGCATCCATGGCCTTTACTCCGATAACAGACCCTTTAGTGTTGGTAAAGATTACCGGAACTTCACGATTTCTTGCTAGAATGCTATCATGAGGCAGTAGGTGCATGTATAAACTATAAAAAGTGAGTTCCTGGCCATTAGGACTCTGATAGAAATGCTGTATCAAAACAAACCCGTTGGAGTACCAATAGGTATCACTGGACGGATGATAAAGTGAAAGGTCGTTTTATTTATATCCATAATAGAAACATGTAGATTATTTTATTTTTTGCAATGGGTATTCATTATTTGGCGGGTTGAGCATGTAGATAGAGTATCCGCTAATTTTGTACTCGTTACCTTGATGTACTAAGATAAATTCTTCCTCGTCGCCATTTTCTGTATAATTAACAATCAAAGAATCATTAGAGACCTTATAATTTTTTTGACTATTACTTATCATTTGTGTACCCTGATATCCCTTAATCTCTATATTCTCATTTGTGACAGTAAAAACGTATTGAAAAGTGTCCAAATGCTCCCTTTTTTCTATAGTTTCATAAAGTTTGTAAGTTCCTACCCACTTATCTTCATCTCCGCTTGTTGTTTCTTTAAAGTCTTCATCAGTATAACAATCTTTGTTGTCCCCTCTAACCCTTTTGAAAGATTTCCGCTTAGCCTCTTTAATATAAAATCTCTCCATTGGATAATCGAAGCCCGGATAGAATATCTTCCACTTACTTAAACCACTTTCTTTACCAATCCAAGAAAATTGAAAAACAGTTTTAGATGATGTTTCTATATTAAATAGATTTTGGGCATCAGACCCACCAGCACTTGAAATGGAAGCTATTTCATACCAAGTATCCTCCATCGCGCCGCCCTCAAAAATTGAATCCTTAGTGACTCTTATTGATTGAGGATTTGTACCGCAATCAACTATAAAATAATTATTGTTTTTTTTCTTGACCTCGATCCAGTTTCCAGTAAGCTCTTCCGCTGCCCTTTCGGAAATCGTAGTTTCATTACTGAACTTTTTATCTGTTGAACAGGAGAAAATTAATGAAATAAATATAACCGTTTGTAGGGACAGGTGGCTGCGCATTTGTTTAAAATAGCAAATTCATCAGTAAATGATGTTTAGAACTTTATTCGTTTAATTAAATAGCATTTCAGAATGATTAGCGAGACT
>DASVUU010000343.1:0-11489 GCA_036386935.1 Cytophagaceae bacterium
ATAGAGACGGGTGGGCCATTGGATGTACGCCACAGTATGTCGTTGCCGTATGGGCAGGCAATGCAGATGGTGAAGGACGCCCTCAATTGACAGGCATCGCGGCGGCGGCTCCCATCATGTTTGACATTTTCCGACTTTTGAAATCTCCTAGTTGGTTTATGCAACCGTTCAACAACATGCAACAGCTTGCTGTCTGCAGAGAAACTGGCTACAAAGCATCGGATGTCTGCACTGCAACGGATACAATATGGGTTCAACAAAAAGGACATACCTCTCCCCTATGTCCGTACCACCAATACATCTACCTAAACCAGAAAGAAAAAAGGCGAGTTTCAAGCAATTGTGTTTCTGTAAGTAGCATGGTAAAGAAGTCTTGGTTTGTATTACCTCCAGCTATGGAGTATTATTATAAAAACAAGAATGCCTCCTACAGAGTGTTGCCGCCCTTCCTTCCAAACTGTCAGACGGTGGATATACAGCAAAAGTCATTTGACATCCTCTACCCTCTAAGGAATAGCAGAATTTTAGTTCCACTTGAGCTAAATGGTAAGCCAGGACGAACTGTCTTTGAGGTAACTCACCGCAATGCGTCGGCCGAGCTTTTTTGGTATGTCGACAACAGCTTTATTCAAACTAGCAAAGAGCCTCATAAGATTTCTCTCAATCCAGAGCCTGGTCCTCATATACTGACGGTTACGGACGATAAAGGCGAAAGCAAGGAAGTAAGGTTTGAGGTGATACAAAAAGTTGCGACGAAAGGTCGCTAATTGCTTTTTTCCTTTGAACATAAATTTCATTTTCTTGATCTAGGCAAGCCTTTTCAAGTTTCTCTGAAAGTATCTTTGAAGGTCCCATGCCTGTGATTCGTGGAGGAACCAGACTAAGTACCCTATTTAAATGCGCTTTGTATTAATCCACGCAGTGATGAAAAAAATTTAATTCCATATATCATTGAACGCGTTGGTTTCATTAGATCTGTAAGGCCCAAGTATTTCAGATTGCAATTGGGTAAAAAATTAGCGACATTGACCAAATCCAATATCTATTTTTGCAACCTAATGTAATTTATGAAAAATCTATTCCTCCTTTTATTCTTGAGTACCGTCCTATTTTTAGGATGCGAGAAAAAGAAAGTTGATCCCAATATTCCCGACGAGCCGGCATCACTTTCGGGAACTTATGAATTATATCTCGATTCCATCACCTCCCACGAATTTGAGCCGCCTACAACCGGCACTTTGATCATCTCACACAATGCGCTTGCCGTTTTTCCGATTGATTTAAGTTCGAAAAAGCGTGTTCTCAAAGTCCTGGGCTCCAACACGATTAATGAAGTCCAAACTTTAGGGACGTGCGAAGGCGGCGGTAGAACAGAGCTTGACAGCTCTCATGCCATGGTGAGATTGATAAATATAAACCCACCGTCCACAAACTATGTGGCAGACATCTCTAGTATAAGCCTAGAAATGCCATATTATGCCACCCAGGATAATAATAAAAGAACGCCAGGTAATCTATGTGTAGGTTTCCGAATTAAGAATAAAGGATGGGTTTGGCATTTCACAAGCGTTTCTTCTTCTTTAGATGATGCATCGAAAAAAGGTAGAGCGGAGATTAAGGTTACTGAGTCAAACGTAGATGCTATTGCAATTTTATTTGAGACCACTACAAACGTTTCTAAAATCTCGTATGAGGTTAAATGAGGTATTTCATTAGTACAAAAATCCCCTTTACAAGCGTAGCTTGATTATGCATTATGAAGGAAGATGCTACATCAGTAGCATCTTCCTTCATTCAAAACAATCTATAGGAAAAGTAACATGGGCTGTGCGGAGTCACAAGACGACAAAATGTTACGGAAACCAACTATTTATTGATATTCTCAAAAATACCAAATTAACGGTTACCCATCTGAAAGGAGCGTCTTTAGGCGAACTTCATTTCAATCCCTTTAAACAAATGACATCTCAATCCAGCTTCAAAATACTTTTGAAGAATTGTTGTCGCTGCTTGTAGTAGTCTTGTCCCACTGAATGTTGCTGATCACCATAAGCAATCCATCTTTTCTTGCCCTTCACATTATTATAGGCTGCGAAGTTAATATGGGGCGGACAAACCTCATCCTGGACGCCTATCCCCATGAACAATGGACATTTGATCCAAGGTGCGAAATTTTTAATGTCAAAATAAGTCAAGACTTCATATGCTTGATCCCAGGTGCGCTCAGGATGTTGTTTCAAATAACTTTCGAAAGAACTCGCTGGCCATGGAGCAATCTTGAAGTAGTTACGATAGTCCGACAAAAACGGAATCGTTGGAGCACATGCCTTCACCCTTTTGTCAAGCGCTGCAGAAACAAATGTCAGCGCCCCGCCTTGGCTTCCGCCCATTGTGACTATTTTCGAGGTATCCACCTCCGCCCTCGTGCATACAAAGTCAATACCCCGTATGATATCTAGGTATGCGCCTCTATAGTAGTAATTTTCTTTATTTTCAAGCCCATAAACTATCCAATCACCATAGATATTGCCAGGTATATTATAGCCTTGTCCCCGAATAGACATCTTCATATGGGCAAAGCCATCCCAGGTGGTATCTGGCTCAGAAAACCCTGATCCATATCCTTGGTATTCCACAGAAACAGGGAACTTACCTTCCTTTTTAGGCTTGCAGTAGTAGCCTTTCACCCTAACGCTTCCAAAGGAATTCATTGCCACTTCAAATACTTCATAGCTTTTGTTAGAATATTCAGGATGTGAAGTCATCTGAAAATCTGGGGTCACCAGGGCCAATTCTTTTAAATTGTTTTCCCAAAATGACTTAAAATCTGGTTTCGAGTCAATTGGCGCGTTTATCTTCTCCGGCTCATAACCTAAATTGAATTTCTTCGGACTTCCAGTACTTCCGTTACTCTCCAGGTAGATACTATATCTGTAGAACCCTGGTGATGGCGCAGGATAGGCAATGCTTTTAAGCAGGTTTTGCCCGGGTTGAAGGCTAAGATTCTCTACAAAACTCTTAAGTTTTTGGTGATCGTCGGTAGTGATGTCAACATGCAGTTTCGCTAACACAGACGCTGAATTTAGGTTTTTTACAGTGACATCAACCTTTTGCGGTTGGGAGCCAAGGAAGATCTTGTCTTCATCAGCCACCGCAACACTGATTTTGAGTCTGTCGAATTGGGTAGCTGCGCGTACATCGAGCGTTGGCGAGACCAGTCCACCTGATCCTCCGCCGTCAAAAACGCGAATCGCTATAGTGTTTGGCTTATCTAGATACACATATTTAGAGGGAACAAGATACTCTCGAACCTCACTGTATTTACTTTCATAGTTGGGAGGAAACCCTCCGGTGCTACCAATCAAGTGACCGTTAAAATATGCCTCGTCTGCATCATCAACTTGGTTAAAAGAAATTATTAGATCGCCTGGGGCCGCGTTCTTTAATGTTTCCGGTAAAATGATACTCCTTCTGTACCAGCCAAGGCCATCAAAAGTTGGATAACCCTGTTCTTCTATCACCTTCTTGGAGCTAATAAACGTCCATTTGGAGTCATTAAAAGTCGGACTTGACCATGACTTATCATCTCCTTCATGGAATTTCCACTGATCGTCGAAGGAGATTTTGTTAGTTTTGTTTTGTGCAGATGCACTCAACAGCGTAAATCCTATAAGTAATGAGAATACTGTTGTTAAAATCCGATTTTTCATATCTGGTGCGGTTATTAATTCAGTTTGTAATTTCAAACTATAAAGAAAGGCCTAATAAATTAAATAAGCAATTCACAAACGATTGTATCGCACGAGAAAAGTAATTTACCACTGCGCCATATAGGCTTAGCAGACCAGTATAGGCTGAAGAAAGGTATCTGCTCCTAGTCCCTTTAAAAGGGACAATTTCTAAGCAATAGCCGTCCATGAACTTCATACTTAGCAGATACCTAGAATAAAATATTATGGATGTATAGCCGTATCTCCAGCTTTCTTCAAGCTCATCATAAACAAGGGGTAATGAGTGGTGTTATCTTTTCTTGTAAAGATATTTCTGATGAAAAAAGCATTTTTTCTAACCCTGTTACTGACTTACAATTTAAAGTCATATTGCTGCACAAGTTGTAATCCTCAAATAAGAAACGCCATATTTGACAGTACGTTCTATCCGAACCTCCTGACAATGCTTTCCGCATTTATTGCGCTCGGCGTGATTGTAGTAATTTTGACCTGGCTTGCAAATAAGAAATACCTGGCAAGAACGAGTCAGGCTCCAAATCATGAACTCCTATCCCCCGTGCCATTGGCAACGGCATCTTTAGTGGCCGGTATCGGGATAGGTGGATTTATAGATGGCGTTGTCTTCCACCAAATTCTTCAGTGGCACGAAATGCTTTCTAACGTAATGCCTCCGGCAACTTTGCTTGCTAAAAGCGTGAATATGTTCTGGGATGGAATCTTTCACTTGTTCTGTTTGATTGTAGTTATAATAGGAGTCGTTTTGCTCTGGAAGGTTTCTCTGAAAAAGCAGGTAGATGTTTCGGGTAAAATACTTGTTGGAGGATTATTGGCGGGCTGGGGTATCTTTAACATCGTTGAGGGAATTATTGATCATCAAATTTTGAAGCTTCACAATGTCAAAGAATTGAGTCCAGAGCCTGAAATCTGGAATATCTCTTTTTTAGCACTTTCTATCTTGATGTTAATTATCGGATTTCTACTTATAAATAAAAGGGCAAAATCCTTTGACAAACCTTATCTGAGCGAGACCAGATAAAAATACCGAAGTTAATTAACCGTTATGTTGTAAAGTCAAGAGAATCCTCTATCGTTCTATTTGATGAACCTTATAGAACGGGCCTTTCAACCCTGCTATAAAATGCTACCAGGTAATTTCGTCTAATATTGTTCGGACTCTACACCTTCTTGCTTCGCATCGCTTTTACCTTCTTAATAGAGTCATCGGCTACGATTTTCTGGTATTCTTCAGTCTCCCTGCCAAACATGGCAATTTTTCCTTCTTCATTGCTGTGTATTCCCCAACCATATTGTTTCGTCAATGGAGAGGCACGAAAACAAGGCTGACCTTTGGAGAAAAAAATCTGTCTTTGCTCTTCCAAATCTTTCTTGCTTAACTCATTTCTAATCGCAAATACAAGAAATAAAATATCATCGGAGGTATATTTGTAAGCATTGAAATACAACATTTCAAATTGCAAATTGGCAACCGTTCTTTGATCGCCTTTTCTAGGTGGCATTTCACCTTGAGCGACAGGACAATCCTCCGCTACTTCAATAAAAGTGTTATAATAATTAGTTGTGTGCATAATGTGGTTGCTATTCTTATATGTAACGTTAAAATTTAAACTATTCGATCATGGTCGAAACCAAGCCAGGAATTGATCTTTTCTGACTGTAACTAGTAATAAAATCCTTACTAGCTTTCGGGCGGTACCTGGCGAAAAGCCAGGGGCAGGCTCTCCGTTGCTACTCCTCGTCGTCGTTCCTCCTCGTCGTCGTTCCTCCTCCTGTGGGGTATCCACTTCCATCCTTTCCGCAAAACTCTATGCATGGGTCATTTTCCTAATAAATGTACGAGCACAACTCCTGTACCAATCGCCAAAGTAAAACTTATCAATGTTCCTATCAGAATGTATTCTGTCTGAGCTCTGGTTTTTCCACCCGATTCTGAAAAACGAATGAAGGACTTACCGGCAATTAGGAAGCCTATGGCTTCGTACTGGTTGTATAAAACTAAGATTAATATTAGTATCCGCTCGAATATGCCAATCCATTTACCAGCATCTTTTAAGGTATCCTTGTCTGAATCTTCAAATGATGTGGCCCACCTTTGGGTCGCATATTTCATAATATCTTGTGCTGGAAAAATTACGAATAACAAGCCCAGTAAAATCAGCCATGTAGTATAATCATTTAATCCCTGGCTTGCCCATTGAAGGATTTGGAAGCCATTAAAAAGCATCGTCAGCCAGACGAATAGAATTACAGCAACATGCAGTCCTTGGTCCAACAGAAAATAGGTGAGGTTATCTTTTCTGGAGAGCTTCCAGAGATCAATGAAATAGTGTGTGATAGCAATGAAGAGGGGCACATACCAATTGTGCAATTGCATCAATAGAAGATAAGAACTAAGCCCTGCTATGGCTACGTGATAATAAAGAAAAGGAGATTTGTATTTGCGTTCCTTTTTACTATTTACCCAGCTTTCTGGCTGTACAATAAAGTCTGTAAACAGATGGGCAGTCAATAATTTGATCAGAATCAATCCTTGCTCTATATTTATATAACTATCCATTAACCGTTCTTTACTTTATTCTTAATTACATTTTCATACCGCGTCAGTATATTGCGGATTGCTAACCAGTTGGAATTTTGAACTCTCTCGCTGATAGCACCAACAGACTTTTTTAACTGGGTCGCTATGAGAGTTTGGGTTTTATTGTTAAGCAATTCATAAACCACTTCTGCCTGCTCTATGGTCCACTTACTGATCAGTCCGTCTAATGCTGAAAATAAGACGTCCATTTCCTGGTTGACTTCTTCCCATGGGGACCGGAACAATAAACTGTATTCTTTGAGTTGTTTGAATTCTTCTCTTGTTTTGGGATTCAGCAATTGCCCGCTGTTTCTAAAGGCCTCCCCATCGGATTGACCTAATGTTTCTGCCCTTTTTTCTGCGGTTCCAATTCCGATAGCCATTCGTGCATCCAATTTCTGGCGCTTATTGTCGAGTTCCGTGCTAAGTAAGGCTGCCTTGATTTTTAATACGGTCAATAGAGCTAGTTCTGGCTTTTCACAAATACCCTGGTAACTGTCGCCTCTATATATCTTGAAATCAAACTTTCTGGTCTTGCCTTCAATTTTCTTGAATACTTTTTCTAATGTATCCAACATCTTTCGACGTTCTTGGTCATTCAGCTTGCTTGAATCTATGATGTCACCTGTTATTACTGCATGTAGCATCGCATCTTTTTTTCCAAATATAATAAAATATTCGGGTTCAGGCCCGAAAATATAATATTCGGGACTAGACCCGAAATGTGCGGTTTTTTGGGACTGGTCCCGAAAATAACAATGAGCAGTGGTATTAACCAAAGGGATTTAAAATAGGACGATCGCAACAACAATATGGTATTTCTACTGCTTCTTATTTATAATATTAGAACTATCTATACGAAAAAAGGAGAAAGTCCTAAATAGACTTCCTCCCTCGGTTTTAAAATATTTAAAGATTAAATATCTAATAGCTAATTAAACGTTAGAATCCGATACTTCCTTGTACCACAAATCCATCAAACTTTCCACCATATAAAATATCGCCAGTAGGATAGCCTTTGTATGTTTGCGACACATACTCCCCTTTTACAAGTATATTTTGAGTTATAAACCATCCCCCTCCTACACTTATTCTGTCTACCGAGACGTCAGCTCTTATGCCTTGTTTTATTCCTCCTGCGGTTGCAATTGTTGTAGATTGCCCGAATACTTGTGTGCCCTTTACCAGATTATACCTTGCTCCCCCATAAAATTTCTCTCTTTTACCAAACCGATACAGCAGTTCAACGGCAATCTGATTGAATTCCCTATTACTTAATTTACCAAATACTACAGGATCGCCCGCTGACGCCGCATATTGTATTTCACCATTTTCAACCGCGTTTTTTCCTTGTGAAAACTCATAAGTTCCAAACAACTCGGCACCCCCATATTTCACAAACGGGTTTACCATAAGAGCAGTCACATTGTCCTTAAAATTGGGATTGAGTCTTCCGCTGAAGGCGTTACCAGTAAGTGTCGCCGTCGCAGGCTCCATTACATAGTTATAGTTCGACCCTGTTCTATCGCCACCGTAAAGGGTACCACTGATCGACGATCCTTTTCTTAAAACAGAAGCTGTCAAACGAACTCGTTTTCTCTCGCCCAAATGTTTATCAAACCCCACCTTTCCATATATAGAAGCGCCACGATCTTTTGCCTTAGTTAAACTTCCTTGTATTTCGCCGTTAGTCATCCCACCCATGACGAGAAGACCATTTTTATGCCAGTACAATTCAGAACCAATCTCTGTTGTAAAAGCATCCATGATGTTGTTTTCGATAAAAGGATTCCATATGGTATTGCCTCCGTCGCTCCTTCTAAAATGAGCATCTCCATAGTTGATTTCCATGTGTCCTACTTTAAGTGTAAGATTCGTCCAAAGCCTATCCAATAGTGCGCTTTTCATGAAACTCACTTTATCTATTTGAAAGAATCCTCCCTTTACCCAAAACTCATTGTGATGGTGAGAAGACATATAGGAAACCAGGCTTACACGTACTCCATCCGCCAATTGAACATCGATATTCAAGTTGGCCTGCGCCAAAGGAAACCCTGAAGACAAGTCGTATAGAGGCACAACACCCTTATTGCTATGCTTCAAACTTTGGAACCCTTGTGTGAAGTTGGCGCCTATCCTCAACTTCAACCCGTCAAACGGCAAGGAGTCAATTTTCGAGGTTTCAAACAAGTTGACCCCTCTCTGATCATACGGGCGAAAGTACTGTATTTCGCTGCGCTGCGCCGGTAAGGTCCGCGCCATAAAAATAACGGCTGTTAAAAAAATAAAATACTTTAATTTAGAATATAACATAATTGTGTTTTTATAATTATTGTTTCGTTGTCCTATTGGAATTTGTAAGCACAATATCAAAATTCACCGTGACCTCGTCGCCTACATGTATCGTTCCTAACACGGCTTTGGGAGAATCCATATTAAAAGTAGTCATTTTTATCTTCTTACTGACCGTTATCTGAAGGTCGTTGTTAGGAAGTATTTTGCTTTCCGCCGTCAATGAGACTAATTGAGTAGTACCCGCCATAGTAAGATTCCCTGTGACCTCTATAGTTGCTTTCTTGTCAGCACCTGTCTTTACTTGAGCCGTTTTCATAGAAAACATGATATAAGGATTTTTGTCCGCCTTGAAAGCTTCATAAGTTTTCTTATCCATCACCTTACCCTCCTTACTTTTTATTCCTTCCACCAAAACTTTTACTTCCACATCTCTGATTGATTCTATCGTATTACCTTTAGTTCTAGCTGTTCCTTTGTAAGTAATTTTAGTAATTTCAGATTCCCAGTCATGCAGAGTAGAGGTGCCTTGTATATTCCCTTTCACCGACTTTACAACAAGGCTAGTCTGAGCATTTACTCTGGTAGACTCTAGTAGCAATAATAAAATCAACAGGTATTTACTAACGCTCCAAAGTTGGCCTACCATTCCTCTTCTCGCTCTTCCAAAATATTGCATGTCTTTGATCTATACTGTGAGACACAAAGGTACTTACAATAGGGCATACGATAAATTGATCAAAGACATGCGCAAAGGTGATGCTTGTCACTATTTTGGCAGAAATAATCCGAAATGCGGTTAAGGAAAGCGTATCAAATCATCTACAAGATTACATTATATATTAGCCTTAAGCTTCATTCATTCATCCATTTGGTTATTATTGCAAATATTATTTGTAGCTGTTTGATGTTGCTAGAGGAGCCGAGGTAAAGTCCAGGAGATAAGGCAGATTGAAGTGATCGATCAAAGCAAATAGATTAGCTAAGTTCCCCCGGAACTGGTAATAGAGCTAATTAGCTATCAAATCAAAATAAGCCTTCTAATTTATCGAAACCGCATCGGTGCTAAATGAAGGTTAGTCATAACGGTATACGCCGATATATTTTTACCTAATAGGGATCGAAGCACTATATAAGACAAATTACACTACCATAGGTAAATACAAGTATAAGATACTATATTTGTAATAGCTAAGATGGTTTATATTATTGTCATCAAAATATTTAACCATCAAAAGCCAACAAGTATGCTCTTTGACAGCAGGTTCTTATCGTTGCTTTTGACTTATACTTTTTATTTTTAAACTTTTCGCTCGCCGAATCATGGAAGTATTAATATTTATAATCTTGTTAGTTATCGTTATTTTACTTATTTCGCTAAAAGGCGAAGTTTCTAGAAATACATCTGCCCTTTCACAAAAAATTGAGCAGCTTCGCAAGGAAATAAAGCTAGCGAAGCCGGAAACGGAGACCACTGCCTCATCGCCTGAGACTGCCGTTGTTACCCTGCTCATTGTCGATATTCCCGCGCCTATTTTCGCTCCGGTGGATATGGTGGAATCTAAAAGCGAAAAAATCGAACTTGAGACGATTCGCGAAGAGGTGAAAGCCAGCTTTAATTCTGCACAAGCCCAAAGTGTCCCGGATGGTAAAATAAAACGTTCTCAAACGAAAAAATCGTGGCAGGAGTCGATTCACAATTTTTTCAAAAACAATCCAGATCTAGAGAAATTCATTGGTGAAAATCTTATAAATAAAATAGGAATTGCAATCCTAGTTTTAGGCATAGGTTTCTTCGTCAAATATGCTATTGACCAGGATTGGATCCATGAAATTGGGCGAGTCTTTATTGGTCTACTTTGCGGTGGAATTCTAGTAGGGATTGCACATAAATTAAGGCAGAATTTCAAGGCCTTCAGTTCTGTATTAGTTGGAGGTGGCATTGCGGTGTTTTATTTCACTATCACAATTGCTTTCCGAGAATATCATATTTTTAATCAGACTGCAGCCTTTGGTCTTATGGTTGTAATTACAGCCTTTGCTGTCTTGCTGTCACTAGCATACGATCGCATAGAGCTTGCAATATTGTCGATTATAGGAGGATTTGCATCCCCTTTCCTGCTTAGTACAGGCGAAGGAAATTACATAGTACTTTTCACATATCTACTCATCCTCAATTCGGGAATGCTGGTGCTTGCCTATTTTAAAAAGTGGAAACTTGTAAATACTATCTGCTACGCGTTTACTGTAATCATCTTTGGAGCCTGGCTAGTCAAAAGCGTCATAAAAGTTTCCGAGGGTCCTCACCTAGGCGCCCTTATCTTCGCTACTTCGTTTTACCTTATTTTCTTCTTTATGAATATCGTAAATAACATCCGCGAGAAAAAAGCTTTTGAGGCGAGCGAAATCATGATCTTAGTAAGTAACACCTTTATATATTTCTCAGAGGGCCTACTGATCCTTAAAAATGTTGATGGCGGAATATATCGCGGGCTGTTTACAGCAATCATCGCAATCTTTAATTTTATTTTTGCCTATTCTCTTTACAAATCAAAGAAGGCAGATTCAAACTTAATATATCTTCTGATTGGAATGGTTCTCACGTTCCTTAGCTTGTCAGCCCCTATTCAATTACATGGAAACTATATTACCTTGTTCTGGTCTGCGGAGTCTGTCCTACTGCTTTGGCTTTCACAAAAGTCAGGCATTAAATTGATCAAACTAGGCTCGATAATAGTGATAGGCCTTATGTTGGTGAGTCTTATTATGGATTGGAGAAATATCTACATCTCAGAGGAAGCACTTCCGATCATAATCAACAAAGGATTTGTCACAAGCATGGTCTCTCTCATCTGCGTCTACATCACATT
>DASVUU010000344.1:0-6710 GCA_036386935.1 Cytophagaceae bacterium
TAATTAAAATTTAAGGTAAGCATCTCACTGGGAGCTTTGGTTTCATGAAATGTCTTAGCCTTTAGAGTTGTGTTTTTAGAAATTAAAATCGGTGATATGTATTTTTTTGATGCCGGTGTTGGCTCATTTCCATCCAAAGTATAAGTTATATAGGAACCATCAGTTCTGGACGATAGTGTAACGTCTACATTCTTATCGTACCTTCCAGACGCTACATTAGAATAAGGAGGACTGCAGAAACTTTTATTTGAAAATGAAAAAGGTGTAGACGCTTTCGATGTCGCCCAATTTTTATTTGGGGTATTGCCCATCTTGAATTGCAATGATCCTCCATTTAATAGATCCGCATGAGTAAAGAAGGATTTGTCATATGTCTGGCCATTGAACAAAGCGTTTTGTATGTACACATTTTCTTCATCATTGCTCTGGGCATCAATGACAAATTTTTTGCTGTTTGGAAGGGTAATAGTAGCTTTCGGGAATAAGGGACTTCCAAACACATATTCGCCGCTGCCTGGACAGACGGAATAGAACCCTAGGGCGCTCATCACATACCATGCTGAGGTCTGACCGTTGTCTTCATCACCGCACAAGCCATTTTGATCAGCTCCATACAATGTAGTCATTATTTTCCTTGCCCAATATTGAGTTTTCCAAGGCTGCTTAGCATGATTGTACAGATAGATAAAATGCTGAATAGGCTGATTTCCATGGGCATATTGGCCCATATTCGCATTCTCCATTTCCGTAATCTCATGGATCTTGAAACCATAATAGGAATAATCTGAAGTTGTCGGTGCAATAAATACGGAATCCATTTTGGCGCCAAACTTTTCCTCTCCTCCAAAAAGATCGATCAAGCCAGCCGGGTCATGGAATACTGACCATAGATAATGCCATGCATTGCCCTCGGTATAGTCGCCGCCCCATGCGTAGGGATTGAAAGGTGTCTTCCACCGCTTCTTCGCATCTTTGGCCCGCATAAAATTTGTACCTCCGTCAAAATTATTCTTGTAATTCATTGCCCTCTTTTCAAATAGAGCAATATCATCAGATTTGTTTAAAGCCTTTGCCATGAGAGATACGCAATAATCGTCATAGGCATATTCCAAATTTTTAGCTACTGACTCTCTAACGGTGCTTAGTACATAGCCGTTACTGTTATAATTGTCCAGACCTTCTTTATTTCTCCCAGAAATAGGGTTTGGCTTTGAAGCATCTTTTATCATCGCCTCATAAGCTATATTGTAATCAAAACCACGTATGCCTTTCGCGTAACCGTCTGCAAATATAGACGCTGCATGTACACCTATCATTATTTCTCTGTAACCGGGGCTTAACCATCGAGGCAACCATCCTCCTTCTTTGTAGGCATTGACAAGACTTTGACTAAACTCTGCATGAATGTCCGGCTTCAGGATTGTCAAAAGTGGGAAGGCAGCCCGATAGGTGTCCCATAACCCATTGTTCGTGTACATTACTCCAGAGTGGACTTTCCCATCATAGGGACTGTAATAAATTTTACCGTTAGATTTATCAAACTCATAAAATTTGGAAGGAAATATCAATGAACGATAATATGCCGAATAAAAAACAGTGTGTTGTTCTGCCGTACCACCTTCTATTGCCAATTTGGAAAATTCATTGTTCCAGAAATCAAAACTTTCTTTTTTTATCTGGTCAAAACTTTTATTGCCAATTTCATCTAACAAGTTCTTTTCTGCTTGCTCCAAGCTTATAAAAGAAGTACCTATTCTCGCATGAATCTTCTCGCCGTCCCTCGTTTGAAATACAAGAGCCCCTTGAGCACTGTCGCCAGTGATGGAAGGCGCTTTACTAACGAACCCGCTTTTATTAAATATTCCAAAATCCTGGAATTGCTTGTCAAAAAGTATAACAAAGTATCCAGCAAAATTGGATGGTGTGCCCCCACTATTGTTTCTGGCAATCCCAGTCACCTTATTTAATTTCGGAAATATTTTCAATTCCGCCCCGCCTTTTACAACATCCAAATAAACCAATGAATTTGTTGACTTTGGAAAGGTAAATTCTAGGTATCCGCACCTTTCGGTAGCCGTCATCCCTACCTTGATCTTTTCGGGAAAGTAAGTCCACCTCGTAATAGTGTGGAAATGCTTTTTCATTTTGGTGAGAGTACTTCGACGACCGCTTGCTTACGTTACTTTCAGGACGCCCGTTAGATGGCATTAGATTAAAGGTCGCATAGTCTCCCATCCATGGACTTGGCTGATGGGTAGCACGAAATGCATGAATCACTGTGTCATTATAATTGTACATCCAATTCCCTCCTTTCGCAGTTTGTGCACACCAGGTAGTCATCCCGAATGGTCGCGTCACTAGAGGTAAAGTATTGCCATGGGAAAGTAAAAAGTTGTTATTGCTCCCTATTAAAGTGTTTACTTTAGAAACGTAATCAATATTTTGTTGACTTCGCTGAGATATACAAAAATTGGCTATGTATAGAAAAGTAAAGAAGAAAAGCGGTAGTTTTTTTGACATGAATTTTATGAGATAATGATATATTAAATGATTAAGTGGCTTGTATAAATTACTTAGTCTAAGGTTTTTCCTCGATAATATTATGCAGCCAACTTAACTGCACAAAACCAAATGGACTAGTGGCTGAAGTTAGGCCATGACCTCCTGAACCCATCAGGAGATCTACGGAGGCATCGGAGTACTGGGCAAATACGTTATGAAAAAAAAGAAATGTAAAAGTGAGACAGGTCGTTTTTAAGATGATTCTTGAAATCATAGATAAGTATTGTATTTGTAGGAGAAACCTAGGACAGGGAAACAATTTTCATTGAAGAATATTTAATAGAAATTAAATCAGCGAGCCCCATGATTTTCTACTTTATGCAATTATGAAATTAAAATTAGTAAAATAATACAATTAAACCCTGGAATTATACTGGTACATAATGAGGGTATTCACTTTATAATCTAAACGAACAGCTAAATATCAGCAAATTGTATTTTGAGAAAAATAAAACGGTAACACTTTAATTTATTTTAGGTGGGAAATAATACAACTAAATTTGATGCATTACGCCGATGATTTGTGCCTACCAACCTATTCGCCCCCTGTTTCGTGGCCTTAGGGATCATTCTAAAACATTTACAGGACACGAACCTTGGGATAGTAGATTTCTGCATGCCATTTCTTTTGCGAGATTTCTGACCCCAACGACCCCTCAAGACATAGTATTACTTTGCCTCGGTCAACCACCTTAGATAATTAGGTCCTGCCATGTCATATCTTTATTTCTTAAGAACCTTTTCAATTCCATAGTTTCTTCTACTTTCTTTTTAAAATTTGCAATGGTCGCAGGGCGTAATGAAATCATTTCGCTTATGGAGTCTAGGGTATATTTTTTACTCCCCGCGCAAAGGAATAAAATATAAAAAGCCTTCTCTAAGGGAAATTTTACATTGTGAAATAAAGTACTTGTAGTAGCAGAATGTATTTTGCCGCACTGTGTGCATTTTCTTATATAGGGATCTAATTTTTTGATCTGGAAGTATTCAGTATTGCCACAGCTGTTACATAGGAAGCTGCCGTTCCACTTTATTTTAACCAGAAGTTGTAGACATGCCTCTTTGTCTGGAAACTGCAATCGAAATTCCTCGAAGGATAGTTCTTTATTTAATACCCTCACCTGTTCAAGATGAGCTACGTTTTGAGACAAAGTGATATTATTGTCTTTCAGGATATTATTAAGCTCATCAATCACTTTGATATTTTCTTTTAATTGCATCGTTCGTACCTCTACTGTATTTTCCAGCTCCAAATTGTAATTACTTTTGATTTGAATAAGGTCGTTCAAAGCCCGTATTTTGTCGTCTTTTGCAATTTTATAATTGATAGATAGTCCGATCCCAAACCATAAAATATCGAAACACATGAAGTTGTAAATTGTCGTCAAATTGGTTAGGACATGGATCATTTGACCTATAAACATCACAATAACACCAAACGTGAGCCAGTAGTGGGTAAGACGAGGGATTCGGATAAGCGTAATGACAGCAAAAACGAGAACCAAACTGTAGATAATGGCATCCAGGTAATATAAATATTCGTTAATTATAAGTTCAATAATCTGTAGGTCGACCCAAGCGAATAAAAGTGTAAATCCTTTGAAAGCAAGAAATATATATATGACTTTTAAAAATAACCTCTGCCCGCTTTTCTCCATCGAATGAATTATATATAATGAAAAAAATATAGTAGATAGTGAAAAGGGAATATGATAAATAAAGGAAGAATGTGAGAAGGCGTTTACATATGGAATTAAATATAATAAATGCATAATAGCAGCAGTAAATATGCCGAAGGATAAAGCGTACAAGCCATAGAATAGATATCTAGCTTCCTTATTTGTGAAGTAAAATGTTAATGATAAACAAAATATCAAAGCAATGGATGTTAATAGAATTGTCCACACTATAAAATTTTTCAAATTGCTATTAAAAATATCCTCGAAGGTTCTCAGCGTGAATGCAGCTACTTTAAAACGATTGTGAAACTCATATTTTAGAAAGTACTTATTTAATGTATTTGAAGGAAGTCGAGCCAAAAGACTATTCGTTAGGTATTTTCGATCCGTGATTGGATAGCGTAATCCTAAAATATGTCTATGCATCACAGAGTCATTGGTGAAATAATACAGGGTTACTCTATCGTAAAAAGGTAAAAATTCTATTATTAAGTCATTTTCCAGTGTAGACTGAAAGGAGAATTTTAGCCAAACCACTACATTAGGATCTTGAACTTCATTGGTTCGCTCTTCTAGATTGTTAAGTCTAAACAATCTTTCCGAATTTCTAATAATATAATCGACGGTTTTTCTATTTGCTGCTCTTTCTTGGTAATAGAAAATTGCATGTTCTGGGATGGAGTCTTTTTCGAAAAGCCTATTGCTATTGCTCTTTGCATAGCTCAAAATATGGGCGAAGAACATTAATACTAATAAAACCTCTTTTAGTAAATTCTTTTTTAGCATTTGTGATATCATGTATAAAGTAGCCAGATGAGTATAATCCCTAATTCTGCTCCTTAGGATTACAAGTTATATCATTCTTTTAAATATTAAAATAAAATTGCATTTTTCTAACAAACAACAAAATACCTATAGCGTGGGATGCTATTATTTAATAAATCTATTATAACACTATTAATCAAAATATTAAATCCATTTTTAATTGGATTACAAAGCGAATTAACCTTTCATTTATATAACTAAATCAAGAATTAATTGACTTTTTTACTGTTATAATATTTTATATAATTGTATAAATTCATGAACAATTATCAATAGCAATATGAAACTATTTCGCTTGATTTCGAAGTTTGACACAGATTCGAATTGTAAACTAACCAGTTTAAAGGGTAAAAACAGGTGGGTGATTATAATTATACCTTTACTTACATTTCTAGCTATAGGACGCCCCAAGGCGCAGCTTTGTGAACCCTCCTCAAAACCTACCCCACATCTAGGCGGGCACATCGGGCCAGAGTTTACAAATTTATGGAACATGATTAATATTGACTATGGGGCTAATTATGGATCTTCAAATATGGGAAATGCACCTGGTGGTCATGCCATGGTTTATCTGGGAAAGGATGGATGGCCGAGAGCAGGTAAAGAGCATACAATGATGATAAATTTAAATGTTGAGCAGAACCCTAATTTAAAGGTAAAGGTTGGTGATTTGTTTCATTGCCAATACAGAGGCAGCAAAGATCAATTAGTACTTAGAAATAATGTTGCCTCTATCGCAAACCTCATCGAATCAGGAGGTTCTGTCACATTCGACTTTAAAGTAAATACAATGGGTACGATATATTTTAGCATAAAAGGAGCAATAACTGATATACAAATTATGCGTCCTGGTTATGGACTGAATGACCCACGCATGGTCACGGATGAATGTAAAGATTATTTGAAACCCCTAGGCTTAAAGGCTATAAGATTAATGGGGCCGTCAGGCAGTAATAGAAATTATGAGAGAGAGTGGAAATGGAGAACCCCTCCTAATGCCCCATTCGAAAACGGAGTTTTCAATGGCGATGAAAATACTATTGATGGAGGTGGTAAGGGAGAATCAAGTTATGATGAGAGGGGCAATAATCCCTGGTTGAGCAATAGCTTCAACCAATCCCGCAGTTACCCCTGGGAAAAGGCAATAGATTTATGCAATTATTTGGATGTAGATTTTTATGCAAATGTGCCGGTACAGGCGGATTTGAATTATATGCATGAATTAGCAAAATTAGTCAAGGCCAGATTAAAGCCCTCTCTAAACATATATATCGAAATTGGCAATGAGTTGTGGAACTTTGGTGGTGGAGGCGCATTTCATGGATTTGCAATGGAATTTTCGGCTGTTTACCACATGGTAAAGGTTGAAGGGGATCAAACTATTGTTGGCGATCCATCTAAGGGCATAGGGATGGAAACCGGAAGTTTTGGGAATGGTTCTTATTGGACAGGTGGCATGGGAGCATACGGAGCCGCACGACGATGGCCAGCTTATCGGCTCAAACAATTCATGGACGAATTTGCAAAAGAGTTTGGTTTCGCTGACGAAGGGGGTGTGGGTGGCAGAATTAGGGCAGTACTTGCCGGCCAACTGGCCTATGGCTGGGGTCAGGATTATTGGTTTATAGGAAGAGAAGGTATAGA
>DASVUU010000345.1:0-5728 GCA_036386935.1 Cytophagaceae bacterium
AAGGATAAATCAAGAAGTTCATAGGATGTATGCCTTCGTCCGCTTCAAAAAGACTTTAGATGGGATATTTTATGCAGAAATTGAACCGGATTTCGATGTGCTGCCTCTTATATCTGTCCATTTCGAAAAGAGATACGCAGACCAACAATGGCTGATATATGATGTAAAACGCTCGTATGGTATATTTTACGACATACAGAGTGCCACCACTGTGATGCTAGAGCCATTCGATGAGAATCTAATGTCTGGTTCCAAACCAGCTAACATTATGGACGGTAAAGAGGAATTGTATCAAATACTCTGGCAAACTTATTTCAACTCCGTGAATGTTGTGGAGAGAAAGAATACAAAATTACAATTGAGGCAAATGCCTAAAAGATATTGGAAATACCTTTCGGAGCTTAGGAGAATTTAACGGGTAAAAAATGAAAGTCAAACTGCTTAAGCAGTTTGACCAAGTCTTTTGATGTGATTAAGGTGAGAATAAAACGCTTTCGTCAATGTGGGATATTCCAAATAGTCTATATTAAACTCATCGCAAGTTTCCTTCACCAATAGGCTGATTTGTGGATAATGTACATGACTGATTTTTGGAAATAAATGATGTTCTACCTGAAAGTTTAATCCGCCAAGTAACCAACATATTACAGGATTTTTTGTAGCAAAGTTAGCTGTAGTATTTATTTGGTGAATAGCCCACTCAGTCTCTATTTTATTGCTATCATGAGTTGGCAATGGGAAGTCAGTAGCTTCGACAACATGTGCTAGTTGGAATACAATGCTTATTGAAAGACCACATGAGAATACTATGATTCCATAACCTATAATTGCATCCAGCAATCCTACAAACATAATTGGAAGGACAAGGTAAAGGGTCACGTACACAATTTTAGTAATCCAAAAGATGAAATGTTCTCGCAAACTCATATCTCTAGCTTCCGAATTTTTTGAAACTCTCCTGGTGAAGTATTTTACATAATCTTCGTAAAATACCCATACAAAATAAGAAATACCGTATAAAAAGACCCAATAAACATGTTGGAATTTGTGAAACCAATATCGCGGTTGATTGTCATGTAGTCTCATGAATGGCTGAATGTCAATGTCAGAATCCATACCCTCGATGTTGGTATAAGTATGGTGATTGATGTTGTGCTTCAATTTCCAAAAGTGGATATTTCCACCCATCAGGTTTAAGAAATGGCCTGATAATACATTCAGCCATTTGTGTCGTGAAAAGCTGTTGTGGCCACCTTCGTGCATAACATTGAAGCCTATAACTCCTAGGTTAATTCCAAGCAGGCAGCATAATAATATCGAAATCGGTATACTAGGAGTGAAGAAAACCAATATGACATAGGTAACTATCGCTAGGGAAACCTGAAATGCGCTCTTTAAATATAAGCGTCTGTTTCCAGCGGTGTGTATGTTTTTATCGGTAAAATATTTATCTACTTTCTCTTTTAGTGACTTAAAAAAAGGATTGTTTTTGTTATTAAAGGTTACTTTGGACATTAAAAATTATTTATGAAAGTTAACAGACTAACAGAAGAAATTGTTGTTTCGTTCTTATAATAAATTAAACATGATGGAAAGATAATGCTTATCATGTGAATTTTCCAATAAAATTTTTAAACCTTCAAAATCAAATATCAGATGTGGAAACAATACATCAATAGCGGGGCTATTGATGTATCCAACTTAAGCATGAGCAGATGCGGCTTGCTCTTCAGTTTGGGCGTTTTCACCCTCTTTTCTGAAATTTATTTTATCTTCCAATTCAGAAATGATGTCATCAAACGGAACATATTTAACTGCAGCATATATAAGTGCGCCTAATGCACCAGCAATTCCTATCCCGATAAGGACATTTTTAGTGCTTTGTTGTTTAAATACACGTTTCAATTCTTGTGTAATATCTTGTCCACCAGAATATTGATCTTCGTTTTTACGTTTTTTCTTTGACATATGTTTTGTTGTTAGTTCATATCATAACTTTAAATTCAACCTTAAGTTTTCTAAAGTCGATTAATAATCAGAACTTCTTGTAAAGGGAAGTCTTTATCATGTTATCATAAAAATATTTCTTGTTTTCTTCCATCATATCTAATGCAGCAAATTCGGAATTGAGGTCTGGAAGTTTTCTTGCTTCGATTCCACAGATCAAATAAAAAAATAGATACATAAGCCTTATCAGGAAAATTTTTGCCGGGTTATCCTGGATTTTCTCCAAGGCGAAGTCAGTCTGTAGCCAAATCCCACCAACCCTTAAAGTATTGTATATTAATCCCAGGATTTGACTTACCCGACTCTGAGTAAAAAGATCGAGGAAAAAACCTGTAATGATAACATCATAGCATCGGTGAGAGGAAATGCTGGTTTCATCTCCTAAAATAAACTCAACCTTGACTGAGTTGCCCTTTACTCTTTCCCTAGCGAGGGCTAGCATTTTCGATGAGGTGTCGACATACGTTATATGCTCGGCCCTGTTTAGCTCAATTATTTTTTTTAGCAGCCAGCCAGAGCCTCCTCCCATCATTAGAATATTAGCCCCCTTGGGGATGGAATTCATGAAATGGACTTGAGCTCTCTTTTGAGAACAGCCAAATACAATAAAAGCTAAAAAATCATAAGCCCAAGCTATCTTGTCGAACCCGGCGTGTTTCAAAATTGAAGGTTGATTTGATTAAAGTCAAAAAAGGGTACAAACTTGCCGCAACAAAAAAGCCTTCTACAAGAATGTAAAAGGCTTTTTTATATGCAGAGAGAGAGGGATTCGAACCCCCGGACCCCGCGAAGGATCAACGGTTTTCAAGACCGCCGCATTCGACCGCTCTGCCATCTCTCTATTGGGTTGCAAAATTAATTGTTAATCCATCAACACAAAACTATTTCGTTTATTTTTTTTTAACCTCCAGTTTCCTTTCTAGTGCCAGGCCCGCTGGGGCCTTAGCCACATCTATGCTGGCGTTGATTTCAAATCCGATCAATAGTATGAGGGAAATAATAAAAAACCATAGCATAATACCGATAATAGCCCCAATCGATCCATAAACCTTATTGTAAGCTTCAAAGCTGTTGATGTAAAAAGAAAAAAGGGCATTAAATAATACACATAATACTGTCGCAGCATAGTTGCCATAGGATAAAAATCCCCATCGTACCTTCACTGCCGGAGCTATAAAGTATATTATAGATATAGCAATGTAGAAAACGATAGACAAAATAAAATACTTCAGAGGAACTAGGAAGTAATAAATGAATGGTAAATTAAACGGAATACTTTGCTCTAGCCACTCAAGATAGAATTTTACTAAAAGGGTAATGCCAACCGTAACAACCATTACGAGAAACAATACAAATATTAGCCCTATAGCTATACCTATCTTTTTAAAAATTCCTCTACTATCCTTGGTCTTATAGCATCTGTTAAATGCCTCCATCATTGCCATCACGCCATTTGTCAGAGTTCCGACTGTAACCAGAAAACCGAAGGAAAGAAGTCCCCCGCGCGGTATTTTTATTATGTCATTTATGGTGGATGAGGCAGCGAAAAAAATACTCCTAGGCATGATCTGACTTAAAAAATTCATGATAGTCATATCCAGTTTGGGTATTGGGATATAAGGTATTAAAGTAAATAAGAAAATTATCGCTGGAAATATCGAAAGAGTGAAGTTAAAGGCCATTGCCTGAGCTCGTTCAACGATGTTGTCTTTAGCTATCTGTTTTCTAAATATTTTAACAAGCAATAATAAAGGTATATCATGGGTGGTAAGGGTCCGCGCGTTCAGTTTTTGAACAAGATGATTGTATGCTTTAGGCCTAGAAAGGTTTTTATTGACTCTTATCATCGAAATAAGGGTTCATTATTTTTTCAAAACTTTCTGGAAGTAGACAGGGTCTGCCCGTATGAACGTTTACGAAAACCAAGGTCGTTTCGCCGACAGTCAGTAATACTTGAGCTTCGTTGTAGACCTCGTACTCAAACACAATTCTAGCAGTAGGCTGCTTCTTTACTACCGACTTAATTGTCAAGAGATCGTCATAAAAGGCCGGTTTTATATATTTGGTCTTATATTCTAGCACCGGCATCATTGTGCCCGCATCTTCAAGTTCCTTATAGCTGAATCCCAAATTTCGAAAGGTCTCTACTCGAGCAACTTCAAAATAGGTTGCGTAGTTTCCATAGTAAACATACCCCATCTTATCTGTCTCGGCATATCGCACCCGCACTTTGATTTCACTTTCTATCATCAAACAACCTTATTTAATGTTGAGCCTATTTAATGCCTTTCTGTAGCTTTCAGCATTTTCCCTGTGTTGGTCGTAGGTCTCTGCAAATTCATGATAACCATTCAACTGACTATTTGCACAGAAATATATGTATTTGTGCCGTTCGTAGTTAAGCACTGCATCTATAGAGCTTATTGATGGTAGATTAATCGGTCCCGGCGGTAAGCCAGTATATTTATAGGTGTTATAAGGGGATTCAGTTGCCAAATGTCCCGAGTATATCCTCTTAAGGGAAAAATCACCCACCGCGAATTTTATCGTGGGGTCTGCTTGCAATGGCATATTGGACTTCAACCTATTTACATATACTCCGGCGACCCTGCTTTTCTCACTATTTTTAGCAGTCTCGGCTTCCACGATCGAAGCTAAAATTGATACTTGCGCTTTGGACATACCAATAGATTCAGCCTTCTCATCCCTGCTGCCATTCCAAAATTTTTGGTACTCGTTTATGATTCGGTCCATAAATTTTTCCGCAGTGGTATTCCAATAAATTTCGTAGGTATTAGGAATAAATAGACTTATAATAGTTGTTGTATCTAGTCCATTTCGCTTGGCAAACTCTTCATTATTCAAAATCGACAGGAGTTCTTCACTTGAAAATTCAAACCGACTGCTTAATTTTTCAACAAGCTCAGATTTCAATCGGATGTTATTGTAAGTCAATTTAACAGGGCTTTGCGTTCCTCTCTTAAGCATCTTAATAGTATTAAGATTATTAGAGTTGCTTGTTAATAAATAACGCCCAGGCTTCACTTTGTCTGTATACCCAGTAAGCTTACTCAAAAAATAGAATGATACCTTGTCGTTTAATACGTCATTTTTATTTAATGTGTCCCTTACTGCGTCAAAGGTTGCACCTGTAGGAATATAGAGGTAAAAATTATCCTTCTTTAACTGTATATTTGGTGTGAAGAATATTTGATAAAAATAAAAGGAGAAGGAAGCAAACAGCATCCCAACAGTAATAATTACTCCAGCTTTTAACTGTAAATTCTTTTTTGGCTTCATATTTACAATCTAGAAATAAGGTTTCGATTCAATGTCTTTTCCAGAAGGGTTGCTAAAATAAGAAATGTTACCAAGTATTTAAAACCTCCCTTTTTGTGATAACATATATTGCCAATTCTCATTAAATACTCAGGTAATAATTGTATTAAAGATGACAGCAAGGCTATTGCAAATAAATCCACAAAATCCTCAAGAGAATAAACTACTTCAAGTGGTAAAAACCTTGAGTGAGGGAGGCTTGGTTATTTATCCTACAGATACTATCTACGGCCTTGGATGTGATATACATAATAACAAGGCGGTGGAAAAAGTGTGTAGGCTCAAATCTCTAAATCCTCAAAAAATAAACCTATCCTTTATCTGCTACGACCTGAGTCACATCTCTGAGTACACAAAAAACCTTCCCACACATATATTCAAA
>DASVUU010000346.1:0-8272 GCA_036386935.1 Cytophagaceae bacterium
TAATCTTGCTGGATGATGTAATCAGATTCTCCTTAAAGGATATCTTTTCAATCATAAAATTTGATCACGCCGAAGCCTATACAATCAAAATCACAAGGGATGCGGAGCTAGATATCGACAACGATGTTTCGAAAAGCCTTGTTGAAAAAATATCCATTAGTTTAAAAAAACGCGAACAAGGGAGGCCTGTAAAATTGGCGTACGACAGAGAGATGCCTGAAGAAATGCTACACTATATCGTGAAGCAGCTGAAGATGAAAAATCAAAACGTGGTACCCGGTGGCAGGTATCATAACTTTAAAGATTTCATCAATTTTCCCGGCATGGGCGACCCAAGATTACAGTACCCTGACAACCCGCCGCTTAACCTAAACGAATTAGACGAGAATATAAGCAAATTTAAAATTCTCAGAAAAAAAGATATACTGCTCTCCTATCCATATCAGAGTTATTTGCATGTAATAGACCTACTTCGGGAAGCTTCTATTGACCCAAAGGTGGAGAGCATCAACATCACCCTATACAGAGTTGCGAAGAACTCCAACATTGTGAGGATATTACTCAATGCATTGAAAAATGGAAAAGAGGTAACGGCCGTAGTAGAATTGAAGGCGAGATTCGATGAAGAGGCCAATATTTATTGGGCAAACCAATTACAAGAAGAAGGCGCTCACGTTATTTATGTGGTGTCAGACCTCAAGGTTCATGCGAAGCTTTTTCTCATTAAGAGAAGAGAAAATCTTAAGCACCTGTATTACGCTCATATTGGAACTGGGAACTTCAATGAATCTACCGCTAAGATATATTCAGACCATAGTCTACTCACAACTGACCCGAGGATAACGAACGAGCTCATAAAACTATTCAATTTCTACGCAACAAACTATAAGGTAAATAGCTATAAACACTTGCTTGTAGCCCCCTTCTTCATGCGAAAGAACTTTGTAAAAATGATTTGTACAGAGATCACGAATGCAAAAGCGGGAAAGGAAGCCTATATGATTTTAAAAATGAATAGCCTTGTGGACAAGGTCATGATTGAGAAATTGTATGAGGCGAGCAAAGCTGGAGTGAAAATAAAACTGATCATAAGGGGAATTTGCTCGCTGGTAACTGGCATTGCTGGTGTGAGTGATAATATCGAAGTCATAAGCATTGTTGACCGATATCTAGAACATGCCAGGGTCTTTATATTTTGTAATGGTGGCGAGGAAAGGTATTATATCTCCTCTGCGGACTGGATGACACGTAACTTAAGTTTTCGGTCAGAGGTAGCAGTGCCTATTTATGACAAAGGTATTCAGAAGCAATTAAGGGATATTATAAACCTTCAGCTAAAGGACAATACGAAAGCAAGATTGATCAACAGGAGGCAGACCAACCCCTATAAACCTGCTGGAAAAAACAAAATCCGAGCCCAAGAAGCAATCTATAATTATTTGTCTTCACTAAATACAGAGCCGCCAATAGTAGTAGAAGACAAAGGTGGGGACGATCTCTCAAAAAAAGCATTGCCGCCAACAAAAGCTGAGGGTATAATAAAAAAGCCGAGAATAGTAAGATTGCTGCAACCCAAAGACGAGTCGCAGCAATCGTAAGACTATTTCACTCTTTCAATATATTCACTCGTTTCCGTGTTTATCTTTATCTTATCTCCTTCTTGTACAAAGAGAGGAACTTGAATAGTGGTGCCGCCTTCTACCTCCGCTGGTTTCAAAGTCTTTGATGCAGTGTCGCCTTTGATACCGTTTTCTGTATAGGTGACTACAAGCTCCACATGTTTAGGAATTTCAGCATATACTGCCTCTTCATTCTCATCAAACTTTACCTGAACGATCATACTCTCTTGTAAAAATTTTATGCTATCGCCGAATAAAACTTGTGGGATTGGCAATTGCTCAAAACTTTCCTGATTCATGCAGATAAGCGAATCCCCTTCCATATAAAGGTATTGCAGTTCTCTTACTTCTACCCTAACCAGGTCAATTTTTTCGCCAGAGCGAAACCTGATTTCACTTTGTTTTCCGTTTTTCACGTTTCGGCTTTTCACCGTATAGATTGCATTTCCCTTTCCAGGAGTGATGTGGACATAGTCGACGACCATTACTAAGTCGCCATTATACCTTAAAAAAGCACCTCTAGAAATGTCTGATGTGGTTGCCATAATATTATTTTTCGTATTTAAGTCTTAAAACTAATGCCTTGAGTTGGAAAAGGCAAATTTAAAATCCGGCGAATATATTAAGTCCCGATTTAGTTGATCCTGTAAACTTATCATTGTCCCATTAAGCAGCAATACGATTCTTTGGGCCTATCCCTTACGGGCCGGGCTATCCGTTCCAACTCCTCGTCCCGCTAAAGCGGACCTGCGGGGTTTCCACTTCTATCCCTTAGGCTTGTTTCAATGCACCAGGGACATACGTGGAAAGCCCACAGACATGAGGAACGAATGGCGAGGACTTGGAGCATTGGCCCGGCACGAAGTGGGTGCCCAAAAAATATTTTTCCCGCTTTAACAATTATAAATCATTATGTTATAAATTCGTTGAATCGTTGGCATAAACCACCGACTAAACAATTTTTTACTTTTCCTTCAATCAACATGTACCTCAAAACATTTCTTGCTGCCAGCAAAATGAAACTTGCTGTGATCGGATTTACTACTATTGCAATCGCATCGGCTGTCGTCTATACGTTAGTCGACAAGAATTCTGCGAAAGCCAATAATTTTAATCCCGCTTTCAAAACCTATGTGTCTGCCTATACGGGCGGCTATATCTCGAAAGAATCTCCTGTACTTATTCGTTTTTTTGCCGATGTTGCAAAACCAGAACAAATAAATGTACCGGTCGAGGCTTCTCTCTTTGACTTTGACCCAGACATAAAAGGTACGGTCACGTGGTTAGATAAAAACACCATTCAGTTTAAGCCGAACGAACCACTCCCTTCAGATAAAGCATACGAGGTTTCTTTCAAAATTGGCAATGTGATGGAGATGCCGAAGGAGCTTGAGAAACTTGACTTTAATTTTCAGACGATGCCTCAAACTTTTGAGGTGATGACGGAAGGTCTCGGATTCTATGATGTAAACAACCTCGCTTTGCAAAAACTGGCTGGAACCTTGATTACGTCTGATGTAGCAGAAAACAATGACATTGAAAAGGTGCTGCAGGCTTCGCAAAACAACAAGGACCTGCACATTTCCTGGACGCATGATGGTGACAGGAAAACACACCATTTTGAGGTGGACGGCATTTCGCGAAATACTTTGACGGAGCGGGTAGAATTGGAGTGGAATGGGGAAGCAATCCAATCTGAAACCGCCGGAAAATCGACCTATGAAATTCCTGCTTTAGGTGATTTTAAAATCATGTCGGCTCGCGCTATACAGGGCGAGGAGCAATATGCAGAACTTCAATTTTCTGATCCCTTGGATGAAGGGCAAAGTTTGGAAGGGCTGATAACAATCAATGGCATACCTGACATTCGTGTAATTACCCAGCAAAATGTGGTAAAGCTATACCCTCCAGTAAGGCAAATTGGTGAAAAGACGATAAATGTAAGTGAGGGCATAAAAAATATTCTAGGCAAACGCCTAACTAAAAACTTAACCTTTCAGATAAATTTCGAGGAATTAAAACCGGCCGTTAGGCTGATTGGAAAAGGTGTGATCCTACCCGATACTGAGGGTTTGCTCTTTCCTTTTGAGGCTGTAAGTCTGAAATCTGTGGAGGTAAAAGTTGTAAAGATCTTTGAAAACAATGTTGCCCAGTTCCTCCAGGTTAACAGCCTTGATGGGTCGAGAGAGTTGATAAGGGTTGGAAAAGTGGTGATGAAGAAAAGCATCTCCTTGAACAATACTAACCCTTCAGATTTTACAAGGTGGAAAAAGTACAACCTTGATCTTTCTGCTCTGATTCAAACAGAACCAGGCGCCATCTACCAGATAAATATTGGCTTTAAAAAGAAAGACGCCTACTACTCGTGTGATTCTGCTTCCACCGAAGGTGAAGGTCAGCTGACGGAAAATGAGGAGGAAGAGGAAGAAGCGGAAAATGATGTAAGCTATTGGGACTCCTATGAAGAAAACTACTACCCCGAAAACTATGAGTACAGCAACCGTGAAAATCCATGTACAAATTCCTACTATGGTAGTTTCCGGTCTGTAAATAGAAATATCCTTGCTTCTAACCTTGGGATAATCGCCAAAAGAGGCACCTCTGGAAACATGGTTTTTGCAGTTACTGACCTTAGAACCACGGAGCCGATAGAAGGCGCGGCTGTTGAGATTTATGACTACCAACAACAGTTGATCGGTAAAGAAAACACCAACCAAGACGGCATGGTGAGTGTTGATTTGAGTAAAAAACCTTTTCTTTTAATTGTAAAGAAGGGCAATCAGACAGGTTACCTTAAAATGGACGATGCTTCTGCCTTGGCTATTTCGAATTTCGATGTGTCTGGTGCCAAAGTGCAAAAAGGTATAAAGGGATTCTTGTATGGTGAGCGAGGCGTCTGGAGACCTGGGGATTCGCTTTATTTGACGTTCATACTTGAAGACAAGTTAAATAAAATACCAGAAAACCAGCCGGTCGCCTTTGAGCTTTCTAATCCTCAAGGACAGGTTACGAAGAGGATTGTTTCCAGCACTTCAATCAATGGATTCTATAATTTCAGCACGAATACAAACTCGGAAGACCCAACTGGAAACTGGACGGCTTCCATAAAAGTTGGAGGAGCAAGCTTTAGCTACCCGGTGAGGGTAGAAACGGTAATGCCTAACCGTCTGAAAATACTGATGAACTTCGAGGGTCAAAAAATAACCCCAAGCGACAATAATATTAGCGGAAATCTTGATGTAAAATGGCTACATGGCGCTACAGCACGAAATCTTAAGGCAGACATCACAATGCAGCTGGTAAAAGCAGAGACGAAATTTCCCAAATACCCTAATTTCATCTTTGACGATCCAGGTAGAGATTTTAATGCTGAAACAATAGAAATATTTGACGGTCGCACTGATGAGAATGGTCATGCGCATGTGAATACCAGAGTAGACGCAGAGGGAAAAGCCCCAGGGATACTCACTGCGAACTTTAGAGTAAAGGTAATGGAAGAAGGCGGTGGCTTCAGTACAGACAGGTTCAGTCTGCCCTACTATCCGTACAAAAGCTTTGTCGGTATTCGGCTACCCGAGGGTGACAAGGCAAGAAATATGCTCCTTACTGATACCAACCATGTCGTAGATATAGTTGCTGTAGACCCAGATGGCATACCAGTCTCTGGAAGAAATGTTGACGTGCAAGTGTATAAGCTTGAGTGGCGTTGGTGGTGGGATAGCAACGAAGAGGACAATTCAGCTTTCCTTGATAATACAAGTCGACAGTCGATACTGAATGAAACAGTGACCACCATCAATGGCAAGGCCAAGTGGCGGCTAAGAATAAATCATCCTGAGTGGGGACGTTATTATGTAAAGGCGACTGATAGGGAGAGCGGCCATAGCACAGGAAAAATCATCTACATGGATTGGCCAGGTTGGGCAGGTAGCTCCAGAGAAAAAAGTCAGGGCGCCTCTTCTCTCCTCTCATTTTCTGCCCATAAGGCAGAATATAAAGTGGGAGAAAAAGTAACCCTTACCATCCCAGGAAGTGCGAATGGAAGAGCATTGGTTAGTATTGAATCTGGATCTAAAGTCATAGAATCCCATTGGGTAGAGACCATCAGTGGAAAAACAGAATTTAGCTTTGATGCTTCCGAGGATATGGCACCTAACGTCTATGTCAATGTAACGCTGCTACAGCCGCATGCACAAACAGTGAATGACCTTCCCATAAGGCTTTACGGCATTATCCCTCTTAAAGTGGACAATCCTAAGACCCTCCTTAAACCGCTCATCTCGATGAAGGAGGAGCTGAGGCCTGAAGAGAAGGTCGCTATAACCGTAAGCGAAGCCACGGGAAAACCAATGACCTATACCATTGCAGTTGTAGACGAAGGCTTACTTGACCTTACAAGATTTAGTACGCCTGATCCATGGAAGAATTTCTATGCACGAGAAGCGCTTGATGTAAACACCTGGGATATGTATGACTATGTCATTGGTGCCTCAGGAATGAAGATGAATAAGCTCCTTGCAATTGGAGGAGATGGACAACTAAAGGGAAGCGAAGGCAACAAAGCAAATAGGTTTAAACCTGTCGTAAAGTTTTTAGGTCCATTTACCTTGAGTGGCGGATCTGCAACCCATACTTTTAAGATGCCGGAGTACGTAGGCTCCGTCCGAACCATGGTGATTGCAGGAAATCAAGAGGGCGCCTACGGCAATGCGCAGAAGACCACGCCTGTCAGAAAGCCTCTTATGATCCTTGCAACCTTGCCTCGTGTATTGGGGCCGGATGAATATGTGGCACTTCCTGTCAACGTATTTGCCATGACGCCTAATGTTAGAAATGTAAGTGTGGATATCGCAACTAACAATAGGTTTGAAATATTGGAAGAAAGACGTAAAGAGGTATCTTTTGCTGCGCCGGGAGATGAGGTGGTCAACTTTTATATTAAAGTAAAGCCTGGCACAGGTGTGGGTAAAGTCAAGATCAATGCGGTGAGTGGCAGTGAAAAAGCTTCTTACGACATTAGCATTGATGTGAGGAATCCAAACGTACCAGTAGTAAGAACGATCGATACGATTATTCAGCCGGGAAGCGTCTGGAATTCGGATTATACCCCATTCGGAACATTCGGTACGAATAAAGGAATACTTGAAGTTTCTTCTATACCTCCAATAAATCTCGGTAAAAGGCTTCAGTACGTCGTCAGCTATCCATACGGTTGCGTGGAGCAAACTACCTCTTCGGTCTTTCCCCAATTATATGTAAAAGAATTGGTGGAGTCAGGAGATATTGTGGCCTCTAGATTAGAGACTAATATCAAAGCTGGAATACAACGGCTTAAAACTTTCCAGCTGCCTGAAGGAGGTCTTGGTTATTGGCCGGGAGCCGATGATTATGACTCTTGGAGCACCTCTTACGCAGGTCACTTTATGTTGGAAGCCGAGAAAAAAGGGTATGCTCTTCCTCAAGGATTTATTTCAAATTGGAAAAAGCACCAAGCTAAGGTTGCACGTAATTGGAGTAGCAATGGAGCAAACTCAGACCTGAATCAGGCCTATCGACTATACACGCTTGCCCTGGCAAATGATCCCGAGAGCGGTGCTATGAATAGGCTGAGGGAAACTAAGAATTTGTCCGTAGCAGCCAAGTGGAGGCTGGCCGGCGCATATGTTTTATCAGGACAAACAGAGGCGGCGCAAAAGATCATTGCCAACATTCCCTTGAGCATACCGAAATACAATGAGATGGATAATACCTTTGGATCTGACCTAAGAGACAAGGCTATGATATTAGAGGTACTTAGCATGATGAACAAAAAAACAGAAGCAACGCCTTTGGTAAAAGAAATCTCTGTGGCGCTATCAGGCCAGAGCTGGCTTAGCACCCAGGAAACCGCATTCTGTCTGTTGGCAATCTCGAAATATGCTACAACCTCTCTTAAGGCCTCTAAGTTAAACTTTACCTATAGGCTAAACGGAGGTAAGTCTATCAATGCTGTGACGGATATGAAAATTGCTCAAGTAAATGCTAATACACATCAGACGGAACAAGGTTCATTCGACGTAAAGAACAATACTGCTGTTCCATTGTATGCGAGACTTATACTAAGCGGTACGCCAGAACCAGGTAAGGAAGAAGCTGCAGAAAATAACCTCGTCCTTAACGTGAGTTATAAAGACAGCGAGGGCAATGCTGTAGATCCTTCATCAATAGAGCAAGGAACGAATTTTATTGCGGAAGTTTCTGTCATGAATCCTGGAAGACGTGGCAATTACAAAGCGATGGCGTTGAAACAGATCTTCCCATCGGGCTGGGAAATACTTAATTCCCGGATGGATGGGTTTGAAGAAAAAAGTAAAGATATTCCAACCTACGTCGACATTCGCGATGATAGAGTCTATACCTTCTTTGACTTAGCAGCTAACGCCACGAAAAAGTTTAGGGTACAGCTCAATGCAGCTTATCTTGGCAAGTTTTACTTGCCAGCGGTTTATTCGGAGGCGATGTATGAAGGAACCATAAATTCAACCATTCCAGGAAAGTGGGTGGAAGTAGTAAAGCCTGGTCAAAAAGGGATTTAGCTAAGAAATGAAATTGAGTTTAAAAGCAAGCCTGTCAGTATTTGTAGCGCTATCTATACTGACAGGCTTTTATTTCTG
>DASVUU010000347.1:0-2087 GCA_036386935.1 Cytophagaceae bacterium
TATAGGTCTTTCTTGGCTTCTAAGACAAGGCCGCCCTTATTTAGACCCCCAAACCCTAAAAATTTATTAACTTCCGATGTACCCACCGCATAACCTAAGACTTTAAACCGTCCATTTGTGATGGAAGTACTGGAAGACATATTACCTATATGGTATGCACAAGAAGAAAGTGAAATACAAACTGATGCCAGGAGGATGTTTTTGATATTCATTTCAAAAAATTATAGTTAAAAATCAAAGTTACGAAATCGTATAAATGAAAATTGCTTTACTATTAAAAATAATTAATTGTGATTCAGAGGTTCTAACCTCTCAGGTAGTCTTTTTAAGACTAATGGTTGCAAGAATAAGTTTGATAATTCTAAAACTATTGAAGTCGCAATCTTAGCTATATTAGCGTAATCTCGGTGGCCCGAATTACAATTTCATCCTGCTCAAATAACTTTTTAAGCTTTTCTTTATACCCTTTCCAGAAAGCTTGATCAATTTGATCTGCCATGATTTCATAGATCACAATATCGTCCTGAACTAATTTGGCTTCATTCTCCTTCCAAAGGCCCTTAGCTGGTGATCGGCTATAGGCGGTTAGGCCCCCAAATTTTTCAACCAGTTCACCCTTAATGTCAGAGTACAGATCAGACTGAAAGCTTTCACCTTCATTGTTATAGATCGGGAGCAATATTTGTATCTGTTGCATTTTTGCTTTCGGTAATGTTGAGTCTCATCTATACCTATCTAAGTAAAACACTTTCACTTTGTTTCCGGCACAATTAATTTAGGCGACGAGCGTAATTATTCAAAACTCAAATTGTAATTTAGTAAGATAAAAACCATTGTTTTTAATAACTGCCTCGCCGGAAAATGTTTACCAAAAGCCTTCTAATAAATTTAGCATCTATATTCTGTCTTTACTTCTTATCAATATATTCCCAAAGCTTCGCACAGACTGTTTCTGAGGAAACGCCTGCTTATACTAAAGGATCAGTACATGGGGAAATTAAGGATGATCAAACCAAGGAACCAATTCCATTCGTAACAATCTCAATTATTAAACTACCAGATTCTACCCTTGTAACAGGAAATATCTCTGATGAGAATGGAATATTTGAGATAAGTCAGGTTCCTGAGGGCAACTATATAGCTAGGCTAAATGCGCTTGGCTTTAAAGTTTTGAATACGTCCGCTTTTACAATAGACAAAGGAAATCGCAGAATAAATCTTGGTAAGATTCCATTAGCTGCAGACGCAAAGGTGATGGAGGAAGTAGTTGTACAGGGTGAGAAGGGAATGATGCAAAATAATATTGATAAGAAAGTTTACAATACTGAGAAGATGGGGGTGACACAAGGAGCCACCGCAGTGGAGATTCTGGGAAATGTACCCTCTGTAAATGTTGACGTCGATGGAAATGCAAGCTTACGTGGCGGTGGGGTGATAATATTGATTGATGGGCGTCCTTCGGGACTGTCAGGAGGTAGCAGAAGTGCAGCACTTGAGCAGATTCCAGCTAGCTCCATCGAAAGAGTAGAAGTAATTACCAACCCTTCCGCAAAATATGATCCTGATGGGACTACGGGAATTATAAATATTATTCTCAAGAAAAACGATAAATTAGGCTACAACGGCTCGGCTTCAATTTCGATCGGAAATAGAGACAAATACAATGGATCTTTAAATTTTAATATCCGAAAGAAGAAGCTTAACTTTTTTACCAATTACACCTATAGATACGCGGACTACTATGGATATGGTTCTTCCAATCGTAGGAGCTATTTGGCTGATACAACTTTCTATCTGAGACAGAAGAACAACTCTGGCAATATTAATATCTCACATTTATTAAAAACCGGAATAGATTATAGATTGAATGATAGGAATTCTGTTGGGCTTTCTGGAACACTAAACTTGAGAGATAGGACGGGATTTGAGGAGATTGACTACTTTACCTACGACAGGTATCAGGCTGAAATAGGCAGCTTCAGGAGAGACAATGGACAAAAAAGCAATGGAAACAGCTTTGATGTCAACGCCAATTACATACGAACTTATGCTACGCAGGGCGAGAACTTAACGGTTGATTTTAATTA
>DASVUU010000348.1:0-4282 GCA_036386935.1 Cytophagaceae bacterium
ATCGCTTAGTTGTAAATACCTATAAATCAAAACTTTGTGTTCGTTTTTCTTGTTTTTTATAGCGGTTTGCCATATTATTGTATTATTCCTTTAAAAAATTGAACAATTGTTAAACGATCACAGGGTGCTTGGCGCTCAAAATTTTCATTATCCGCGACGCTCTACATATAACATAACTTTAACATAAAAAAATGGTGAGAAAAATACTCTTATTCTTTCGGTTTTCGGCAGAGCACAGTAAAGGCGCTTATTCTTTACTCTCTCTCCCTGCATGCTTAGTCACGCAGAAAATGAAACAGCTTATTTTGGGTTTAGTGCTTGCCACTATTGCAACCTTTCTAGCCTCACCTACACCGGCTCAGACCTACAAACATATTTCGCTTGATGGTGGTGGTCACACCAGCGGCTTTGCCCAAGCGAATGATGGTCGTATTTATGCCTATGGCGACGTCTTCGGCGCTTGGCGCACTGATAATGGAGGAGCCAATTGGAGCTACCTGAACTGGAACATCCCTGGTGGCGATATCGTTGGTTATGGTATGGCGGTGCAAAAAGATAACTCTGATGTTGTTTATTATCAAAGCTATACTGCAATATATAAGTCCATCAACGGAGGCGATACTTGGACGAAGATATTGTCGCCATTAGGCGATAACCTCCCACGCTTTCGTGGCACTTCTCCAATCATGATCCGTTCTAATAACCCCAAGGAGCTTTGGTATGCTGGATCCCGAAAAGGCGAAACAGGCTGGCTTTGGAAATCGTCCGACGGAGGTGTGAAATGGGAAAAAGCTGGTGGTTCTAATTTCGATTCCAATCGCGCTCGTACTTTGCATAATATTTCTCAATTCCCTAACCAAATCTGGATTGGTTCTGATGATGGTCTTTACGTCTCTACTGACGGTGGCAACGATTTCAAACTTGTGGGCGGTTCAGGTCGCCTGAAAGATGTTGGCATGATTCAGCGCTTCCCTTCCGGGGAATTTGCTGGCGTTGGTCTCGTGACCCGCAGCAACCTCAACGAAGGAGGTATTTCGCGCATTACCGCCACCGACTACAGTGATGCGGCTACGTATTCTGTGTCTGATGCAGGGACCGTCAGTATCCACTTCGGCTACCCCACGGGCCTTCAAATTTTCTCAGATGGCTCGTCCAGCGCCTGGAATACAGGGGGGGATAGGCACGGCTTCAGTCCTGCGGGCAATGGTGGCAGGGTATTTTCAGTGCGTGCAACCACACTCAATACTAATCCGACGCCCATCTGGACGACGGCCCCAATTATGGCGGCTAAGAACCATCCAGACTATGGAACAGACCAAGTCATTGAAGATGTCAAAAACCCTAACAAGTGGATCATCACTGGTGGTGGGGCGGCCATGTACAGCTTAGACAAAGGACTCTCCTGGCAATACTTCCCCAACGGAAGCGGCATAGCTGCAGTGAAAACCTATTTGGCAGGTGTCAGCCGCCATGATGTGAACCGCCTTTACGTTCCTGCATCCGATATTGGCTCAGCCATCGTGACCGACGGGGGTGAAAGTGGACAAGCATCCCTGAGCTCGTGTAAGTCGTTTGGTGGACTGCACAGCACCTTTCGTGTGATGGAGGGCCCCAACACCCGTGATCTTGTAATTGCTGGTGTAAACCAAGGCGGCAATGCCAACCTCCTGTTAAAATCAGCTAACGGTGGCGAAACTTGGAGCACTTTTGATCTCAGTGCTTCCAACCTTCCAGCATCTCCAGGGGGTATTACCAAGTCAGTAATGTCATCAAATGATGCAAATGACTTTCTGGTTGTTTTGTCTGAAGTTGGCAGCCCTGCCCAGCGTGTATACCGTACCACCAATGGCGGTACTTCTTTTCAGCCTGTAAGCGGCTTACCAACTAATACCGCTACCGGCGATCGCTATGGACCGCAGAATGCATTTATCGAGCGTGATGCAACTCAAGCCAACGTGCGTTATTTTGTCTCTCGCTATGTCGATAGAAACCCTACGGCCTCGACCGAATTTTATCGATCTACCGATGGTGGCTCGAACTGGACACCTGCTACTCATCCATTTGGGAAGGCAATCTATGTTTGGGGACTGCATGCCGATCCTGTCCGCACCAACAATCTTTGGGCTGCAGGCGACTTTGGCGGTGTGAAGGTCTCTCGTGACGGTGGCCAAAGCTGGACGCCTACAGCTCAATTTTTCGACGCGCGTTATGTTTCCTCATGTGATGGCAAAATCGCTGTTTGGGGTAAAGCGAATGGCGGCGATAACCCTACGTTACTCTGGTACTCTAATGATGATGGAGCAACTTGGTCGCAACAGACAACAGTGGAAAAAAACTTTCACGGCGTGCAAGGAATTACTGATGATCGAAACGGCAAGATATGGGTGAGCTGGAACTCTATTACTATTGTGACACCTAGTACGTTAGTCACCGATGTTGATAATTCAAATCTAGACCACTCGACATCGCTTTATCCTAATCCAACCCAGGGAATAGTATCTCTGAAGATAGACAATGAAGCTCAGGGACTGCACACGATAGCCGTTTATGACGTAGCGGGTAAAAAACTTTCCACCACTCAAGTCTCGAAGACAAGTCATCCCTTAGAAGTACCAATCAATTTAACTGAACTCCCAAGTGGCGTTTACTACCTGGAAACTATCAATGCAAATTCAAGATCCTTTAAAAAGGTTGCTAAGTATTGATACCTTTCAAAGATTGGCCATGTTTATTGGCCAATCTTTTTAACAAAGAATTTGAGACGCCCCGGCTTGAGATCATTCGGCAAGACAGCGATGCGCGTAATTGGCTTAAGTCATATACATGGTAGGACGATTATCTTAGTTCCACTGTTGCATCCGCCTAGCGATAGCCTCAACCTACCCGAGGTCTCAGGCTTCTTTGTTTCGGAAAATGGATCTTCATCGCTTGATGTTTACATCGCAGTTTGATGAAGTTATGTAAACACAAAAGCTAAAAGGCTTATAATCTTTATTTAAAAATCAATTCTCGTGAGAAAATTTGTTGTAATAGTCTCTATTTTTTATAGTTTGAACGGTTTGGCTTTTGCCGCAGAAGTGCGAGATAGCAAAGGTGTCGGTTCCAGCATTATTGATAATCAGGGAAGGAATGGAATTGTGGAATTTCCAGACATGAGATTTAAAAGCTATAAATTCATATCTCCCTCAAGTTGCTCGACTACCGATGGCAAGCTTATCATTACTTTAGAAGGAAACACCGCGACAGTAGATAGAAAGTACCAATTAGACCTTAACGGAGATGGGACTTACGAATATCCGGCTGTTTCATTAAGCAACATTAAGGAATTAGAATTTACCGGCTTCCGCCATGGACAAGTTGTTAATACCAATGCTGCAAAAGTGCGGCCAGAGGGAAGTACCACTGAGGCAACACAAGCGTTCTCTATCAATGAAACCGTTCAGGGTATTCCCCCTTTGGTAACCATTAATCCGGTAGCAAAGGCTTCCATATGTAACGGGACACCTACTGAACTCAAGGTTATAGGCACAGGCTTCACTAGCTTTCAATGGTATCGCAATAAACAAATTATTCTAGGAGCCATCTCAAGTAGTTTGTCAATTACGCAGGATGGACAATATAATGTAAGGGTAGGTGTAAATGATTGTAGCGATACTAGTGATTTCCCTACAATAGCGCGACTTAACCCTACCCCTAAGGCGGATCTTCCCGTCGAGGCCCTAAGCTCGACCATCTGCGAAGGTTTAACCACCGATATTACAGTCGCGGGCAGCCAGGTTGGAGTAGAATATAGATTGTATAAAGGCGCCTCGGCAATTGATACTTTGGTCGGGAATGATAGTCAAATTACCTTCAATCTACCAAAATCTGTCCTATCTTCAGGTAATAATACATTTTTGGTAAAAGCGGTCGTAAAAGAGGTTGTTGCAGAATTGTCATCAATTAGGTCCACAGGCATTACCTTAGATGGAGAGTTGAATGAACCGGGGTGGACCCTCAATCAAAAAATAGAAAGATCTGTAGAAGGGGGATCAGTTAGGACTAGCGTCTATTTTAGTAGCCAATGGGATGATAACTACCTTTACATAGGTGTGAAAGCCTTGGATGAAACCCCTACATTTAGTAACGACCCTAGTAGGAATGAATGGGATAGTGATGGTATTGAGATTTATTTAGATGGAAACAATAGCAAAGGTTCGAGTTATGATAATAGGGACGAACAATATATATTTCCATATGGACGCGCAGATTTAACCAAATTTTTTAGCAAGCAGGGAAAAAG
>DASVUU010000349.1:0-1702 GCA_036386935.1 Cytophagaceae bacterium
ACTGCCAGATGACTCTTCCTGAAAAGAACAAATTGAATATCAGAGCTTATTTCGGCCTTAACTTTCTGGGGAAAACGGAAACGTGGACCCGCGTAGATGAGCGCGATTAGGTTATTCTTAACTCCGCACCTCGTGAAAGTGCTCAGACTTTTTAATTATTTCTAAAATATTCTTTGGTGAAACAGGTTTCATGAAATAGCCGTGTAAGTTACTGTTCTTGAATTCCAAGTCAAATGGATCAATCGATGCCGAACACACATAGTGACACGTAGCCTTAGCTAAGTCGGGCTTTAAATCGCAATATTTTTCAAGATACTGCCAGCCATTTAAAAAAGGCATACGGACATCCAATAGTAATAAATCTGGCAGAGCTGCCGCATTATTAGAATTCTTTTGCAGATAGTTTAAGGCATCAATCCCGTTCGAAAAGCCAACAAATCGGTACGAAGGACAGGTTAACATCACAATCTTTTTGTAAATGTGCATGTCCAGTTCATCGTCGTCAATAACAGCTATTAATCCCTGCTTCATGCCACTTTATACTTGCCGTACTAGTAAAAGGTTCAAACATTTTTTTGAACCTTTTGCAACGCAAACGGTTATCTATCTTAAAACGAAGACTAATTTTTTAGACCTATGAAGCTTAATGATTTTTTTAAACTGTCTGTTGATGAACAGGTTGAGACTGCTTCCAAGGGAGAATTTTTAGGTGAGCGGGAAGCAAAGCCATATCTTATATTCCTATTCAACATTGGCAATTTTTATGCAGAAGTATTCTATGATGAATTAAGAAATAAAATTACTCGTGTAAAACCATTTAAAGCAGTTCGCATCCTTGAACCCTATTTGGAAAAAGTGGATATAGAGCAATTATTTTAAGATACAATCCCCGAGCCTGATTATCCAACCAAAAAGGCGATTCTTCTAAAAGCAATTGTAAATTCTTTTAGATAGATGTGCCTTTGAACACCTCTATAAGATTTCAAAAGACATCATATTCGTGAATCACTTAGTCCTGGTTCTTATTTTCGTATTTATTTCATGGATTAGCTATATTAGAAGTTTCGCAATTATGCAAGATTTAGATACCCTTAAAGCCCTTCAAACCACGTATCAGGCAAAATTCTCTCAACTCCTAACTCTTCAGGAAGAGTTAAACATATCTGGCACCGATGCAGCTGATTCGCCTGAATATATTCTTGTTAAGGAAGAGTGGATAAAGGCCGGCAATGAATTAAAATCTTATTTGGAGCAATTCAACAACATTTAATTGCCACCTTGCAGTAATGGATGACAGTGCAATTATTCCCCGTGATGATACCGGCCGGGTATATCTTAAAGAAAACCTATTAATTTGGGAACTTTCAGGAAGTAGTCTTTTGGAAATAGACAGGTCCAAAATTCGACTAATTGGAGAGTACACTACCATGCATGCTGTATTTAGAAATGATTGGTTTATTGTCTTTTTAGCAAGTGGCGACGAACCGCTGCAGGTATCCGCCTATGCAAATGGAATGTCGGAAGTTTTAAAAGAACTTTCTGTGCTACTTAATGCCAACTTAAATCCTAAGCTGACCCAGGCAACAGACTTCAAGAGCAATGTCATTTGGCCGGCCGGGTTGACCGGTAATGCGTTATATGAGCTAAAGATAATTGAGTCAAAATCCTGGTTCGACAGGTTTCGTGCCCGACTGGGGTTTGG
>DASVUU010000350.1:0-9411 GCA_036386935.1 Cytophagaceae bacterium
AGGAGAAAATGGTCTTATTTTTATCGGACCCTCTCCTGCCTCAATGGAGACAATGGGGAACAAATTGGCGGCGAAAGAGGCAGCATTACGGTTCAATATCCCGATGGTTCCGGGCGGAAACAAAGCGATTCAAAACGTACATGAAGGATTCGAAATTTCAAAAAAGGTTGGATATCCAGTCCTAATAAAGGCAAGTGCGGGCGGAGGTGGCAAGGGAATGCGTATCGTTGAAAGCGAAGAGTCGTTTGTAGAAGAGATGGCTAGAGCGGTAAGCGAAGCTACCAATGCTTTCGGAGATGGGTCAGTATTTATAGAAAAATATATTGGCTCTCCTAGACATATTGAAATACAAATATTGGGCGATGTCCATGGTACAGTACTGCATTTATTCGAAAGAGAATGCTCTGTGCAACGACGTTACCAAAAAGTGGTTGAAGAGGCACCCTCCTCTATTCTGACACCCGAACTGCGTGAAGCGATGGGCAAATCAGCTGTTGACGTCGGTAAGGCCTGTGGCTACTTTGGGGCGGGCACTGTAGAGTTCATTCTAGATGAAAATCTTAATTATTATTTTCTTGAAATGAATACTCGCCTTCAGGTGGAGCATCCGGTAACAGAGATGATCACAGGGCTGGATTTGGTAAAAGAGCAGATCCGTATCGCTGAAGGAAAACCACTAAGTTTTCGTCAGGAAGATTTAAAGATCAATGGACATGCGATAGAATTGAGGGTCTATGCAGAAGATCCTAACAACTACTTTCTACCGGATACGGGCAAGCTGATAAAGTATAAGATTCCCCAAGGACCAGGAGTAAGAGTCGATGGAGGCTTTGAACAAGGGATGGAAATCCCGATTTATTATGACCCAATGATTGCGAAATTGGTAGTGCATGCGGGTACAAGAGTTGAAGCTATAGAAAGGATGAAAAGGGCGATAGATGAATTTCAAGTATCTGGAGTAGAAAATACCCTCAGTTTTGGTAAATTCGTAATGAACCATGAAGCATTTGTTTCTGGCAAATTCGATACTCATTTTGTCAAAAAATATTTTACAAAGGCGGTCAACGACCAACAAGACCATACTTCAGAGGAAGAGATAGCTGCATTGATGGTGCTTTCACTACTTCAAAAGAAACCGGGAGCCATTGATTCTTCAAGTAGAGCAAGGGAAGAGAGTAAATGGAAGAACAGGCGAAAATAAATGACTCAAATATTACCCTTCAAAGCATATAGATATACTGCCAAAGCGGGCAATCTTTCAGATTTGGTTATTTCACAAGGCGATAGTACAAGGAACAAACCTGGGAACTCCTACTCTTTAGAACATCTAATAAAATCACCAGAGCCCCAAGCGCTTTTTGAAAAGTGGAAGGAAAATGAAATTATCTCGCAAGATCCCATAAATAACATTTACACCTTCCGTCAGGAGTGCATTTTTGAGGGCAAGACTGTCATTAAAAAGGGATTTATTTGTAAGATTGAGTTAAGCCTGGAAAATACTGCAACTATCCTTGAGCATGAGCACGTGATCGAGGAGGGTGTAAGATATCATCTTAATGCGCTCGAAAGTAGTCAGCTTACAATTCATCCTGTTATGGGGATGTACTCTGATGATAAGTTTCAATTGGAAAGATTTGTTGAAGTAAGTTTGCAATCGCCCATCGCGTCAGTTACCAATGATACCGGCGGAAAAGACACCTTTAGCGCCATTTCTGATATTGACACCATCGCACATTTCAAAGGTCTGATAGCCAATAAAAAAATATTCTTGGCGGATGGTCACCATAGATACCATGCTGCACTCAAATATGCCAATCGCGCTGCTTCCCCAAAATCTCGGGTTTCTACAATAATGTACCTATCCAATATGGAGGATGCAAACTTTCATATTTTTCCCTATCATAGGATCTACAATGGCATTGAATCCTTCTGTGAAGATCGTTTTATTCATTTTCTTCAAAAATATTTTGAAATAGAAGTTTTGAAAGAATCAGGTCTACTGCCTAAGAAGATAAAGATGACAGAATTCAGTCTAGGATTGATATTTAAGTCCAAAGCTATGCTCCTAACCCTGAAGGAAGCAAAGAAGGCACTATTATTTAAAACCCTTGATATGGGGAGACATCAAATTAATTTTTCTATTATTCAAAACAAACTACTTTTAAAAGGCTTAAAAATCTCATCACATACCGCAGCGTTTCAAGTAGAATATGAGCCAAGTTTTCGGAAATGTTACAAGGAAGTACAAGCTACGCGGGCGCAACTAGCGGTTATATCACCAGGTATCACTTCTAGCCAATTAAAGATAATTGCTGAAAAAAAAATAGTTTTGCCAGAAAAAACAACCTTTTTCTATCCAAAAGCCGTTAGTGGCATAGTACTGAATCCGATAAGTGAAAATGCAGACTTTTTATAGACTTTTATGTGTTCAATAACAGCGAGTTCGATGCTCAAATTTAAGTTTGTTATTGCCGCGTTTTTATTACTTTTCTGTGCAACCTTAAGCAGTGCGGAAAAAACAGATTCCACTGAATTAAAGAAAGGGATTCAAAAATATAACAGTAAAAATTTTATTGGAGCATTAGAGGATTTCAACTATTATATCTCCTCCAATTCAGGCGATGCTGATGCGTTCTATTGGAGGGCGCTCACCAGGTTGGAAATGGGTGATAACGCCAAGGCAATAGATGATTTCAATAAGGTTATTGCTCTCAAACCACATTTTACCATGGCCTACGTAAAGAGAGGTGAAGCCAGATCAAGAGCCAGAGACAAAGCTGGAGCAATAGAGGACTATAACCAAGCAATCACTTTCGATGCTAACAACGGTCAAGCCTACTTATTGCGGGCCAAAGAAAAATTTTCTAACAAAGACTATGCTGGAGCGGAAAAGGACTATTCGGCCGCAATTAATATTATTGCTAAGAATGTCGATGCATATTACAATCGCGGACTGGCTAGAATAGAGCTAGAAAAGTACAAAGACGCTTTCAGTGACTTTTCAAAAGTACTAAAGCAAAATCCTAACCATGAGCAAGCCTATTTCCACAGGGCACTGGCTAGAGATCATTATCAAGACTACAAAGGGGCTTTGCTGGACTACAATAAGGCGATTGAACTGAATGCAAAAGACAAATTGGCATTTTACAACAGGGCTTATACCCGCAGGGAATTGAACGACTTCCAGGGAGCGATCAGCGACTACGATAAGGCAATCTCTATAGACCACAAGTTTGCCGAAGCCTATTTTCAGAGAGCAGAGACAAAGCACATGATCGGTGAAACAGATGATGCGATTGAAGACTTTTCTCAACTGATTAGCCATTTTCCTTACGACAAAGAAGCGTACTTTAATAGAGGGATCTTTTTTATGGATATCGAAAAAAACAGAGAAGCAATTGCAGACTTTACAAAAGTGATAGATCTGAACTCAAACGACAAAGAAGCTCACTACCTGAGAGGGACTGTAAAATTGAAAATTCACGATGTGGAAGGTGCCTGTCTAGACCTGCAAATGGCGGAAAAGATAGGTGAAAAGCGCGCTAAGGATTTGGTGAAAAAATATTGCAAAAGGAACACTCATAATTTAATGTTGAAATAAGCCTTGTTCACAAACAGAAATAAAAAAATAATCCTCGCCTCGAACTCGCCGAGAAGAAGTCAAATATTGAGAGACGCGGGATTTAGTTTTGAAGTAAAATCTAAAAATGTAGAGGAAATATATCCTGAATCCACTTCCCTCGAAGATATTCCGGTCTACCTGGCTGAGCTAAAAGCTGATGCGTTTCGGGATGAAATGCAATCAGATGAAATCATCCTTGCTGCTGATACCATTGTGATACACGATCAACAAGTACTTGGAAAACCCAAGGATCCCAAAGATGCTAAAGAAATGCTGAAAAAGCTTTCCGGTTCCTGGCATAATGTCGTATCGGGAGTATGTATTTTATCTCAGGAAAAAACAATTATCATAAAGGACCTTACTAAGGTCTATTTCCGAGAAATGAGTGCGGAGGAAATAGAGTATTACGTAAATACCTTTAAACCTTTGGACAAGGCCGGCGCATATGGAATTCAGGAATGGATTGGAATGACTGGTGTCGAAAAAATCGATGGATCATTCTATAATGTCATGGGGCTTCCAATAGACAAGGTTTATAGAAAACTAATACAATTCTAAATTTCTAACTTAAGACGTCTTCTAAGATTCTTATTTCTACCGGGGGAGAGATTCTTTCATACAATATATGATAGACTGCCTTGATGATAGGCATTTGAATATTCAGCGAGCTAGATAGGTCGTGCATACACTTCACAGCATAATATCCCTCTGCCACCATATTCATCTCCATTTGGGCCGATTTCACAGAATACCCCCTGCCGATCATATTTCCAAAAGTCCTATTCCTACTGAACTGAGAGTACGTCGTTACTAATAAATCTCCCAAATAGCCAGACGCATTTAAGTCTCTAGAATTTGGGTGCACAGATTTTACAAACTTCTCTATTTCTTGCATCGCGTTTGAAACGAGCACAGATTGAAAATTATCTCCATAGTTTAATCCATGGGCTATTCCACAAGCTATTGCTATGATATTTTTGATAATTGCTACATATTCTATTCCGTAAAGGTCAAGGTTGGTAGAAGCCCTCACATATCTGCATCGTAAGAGCGCAGCAATCTTTTCAAGATTACCTTGGTCGTTTCCTGCTATGGTTAGATATGATTTCTTCTCCATCGCAACTTCCTCCGCATGGCAAGGCCCTGCAACTATCGCTAATCTCTTTTTGTCTACTTTAAAAGTCTGTTCTAGATAATCGGTGATTAAAAGATTTTGCTCTGGAATCATCCCCTTTATAGCTGAGATGCAGATCTTATTTTTGAATACATCTTTGGGCAATGGGTCCAAAACACCCTTTATAAAAGCAGCAGGTATAGCAAAAATAATAAAGTCTGATTGGGCGATGCATTTTAAGATATCAACTTTAGGCTTTACCTTATCTAGATTGATATGAATATGACTCAGATATCTAGGGTTTCTATTGTTTCTAGAAATATAATTCGCGTCCTCATTCTTTTTGATCCACCAGTTTATTTGCAAATCGTTTTCTGAAAGTATCTTCACCAGAGCCGTTGCCCAACTACCTGCACCAATCATGGCTACGGAGACATTTTTCTTTTTTGTAAGCATCTTATTTTATATATTACAATAACTTGCAGCGGCAAATTTATCATAATTGTAATCATTAATCTGCACTAATCTGATGTATCTTATTTATAATGGAACACCGTGCCCCTTAGATGATTTTAGGATATCGTTTAATAATCGGGGTTTTCAGTATGGTGACGGGATTTTTGAGACAATGATTGCGGAGAACAACGCCGTCAACTATCTTACTGATCATCTGGACAGGTTAAAAAATGCAATGACTGCCTTCAGTCTGGAATCCAATGAGAACTTTAATGAGACATTGAGTAGCCAGATCTACCATCTGTTGAAAATAAACAACCAAAGTGAAGCCAGGATAAAGATAATTGTATGGCGCACTGGAGAAGGACTTTTTGTCCCTGACGACAATGATACCGACTACATCATTACCTCAATACCATTAAAAAGGCCACCTGCCTTAAAAAACAGCGTAGACTTTTTTCAGGACGCCCGGCTAGGTAAACATCCCCTCTCCCCATACAAAACTTTAAACTGTCTTCCTTACGTCCTTGCTGGACTCGAAAAGAAAAAAACTGGCATGGATGACCTTGTCTTATTGAGCCACGAGGGATATGTCGCAGAGTGTATAAGCTCAAATATATTTTTTGAAAAAGATGGAGCCATTTTTACACCCTCTATTGAGACAGGTTGCAAGGAAGGTATCATGAAAAAACAGATCAAGAAAATCTGTGCAAAAGAGGGAATTCGCTTTGAGGAAGTGTTGTGGAAGCAAGAGGAACTATTTGATGCTGATCTTATTTTCACAGGCAATGTTGCAACCCTAAGTCTGATAACTAACGTCGCTCACAAATCCTTCTTAAGCTCGTCTCCCCTATATTCCCTGATAAAGGAATCACTAGAAAATTAACCACTTTTCGATGTCCGTTTATACCGCGACAGGAGCCTTAATATGTGGATGTGAGGTATAATTTACCAATTCGAAATCTTCAAATTTAAAATCAAAGATACTCTTAACAGAAGCATTGATTTTTAGGTGCGGCAGAGGCATTGGATCTCTGGTCAGCTGCAGTTTGGCTTGTTCTAAATGGTTGGAATATAAATGTGCATCTCCCAAAGTATGAATAAAATCGCCTGGTTCCAATGAGCAAACTTGCGCGACCATCAGTGTTAATAAAGCATAAGACGCAATGTTAAACGGCACACCTAAAAACACGTCTGCACTCCTCTGATACATTTGGCAAGAGAGCTTGCCATCTGCTACATAAAACTGAAAAAATGCATGACAGGGAGGCAATTTCATTTTAGAAATCTCCCCAACATTCCAAGCGCTCACTATGATTCGGCGAGAATCGGGAGTTTCCTTAATTTGTTTTATTATCTCAGATATTTGATCGATGTGCCTACCATCTGCCGAAGGCCACGATCTCCATTGGTACCCGTAAACAGGTCCTAATTCTCCATTCTCATCGGCCCATTCATTCCAAATTGAAACACCATTTTCCTTAAGATATTGAATATTAGTCTCTCCTTTTAGAAACCAAAGCAACTCATGAATGATCGACTTTACATGAAGCTTTTTCGTAGTCACCAGAGGGAATCCTTTTGACAGATCATATCGGGTTTGATGTCCAAAAATACTAATCGTTCCTGTACCTGTCCTGTCTTCTTTTTTTACGCCTGTTTCAAGTATAAGCTTTAGTAGATCTTGGTATTGTTTCATTTATTGATGTGCGAGGTGGATTATACTTTGCAGTACTGATTTAGAATGTAAATAGCCTTAAAAATAAAAAAGTCCCTATTAAAATAGGGACCTTTCAATATAAACTTATTAACAAAAATTATTCCGCTTCTTCTTTTGCTTTGTCAGAGGAAGAGCAACATGACTTCTTTTCTTTGCAATTCTCTTTGCTAGAATCACAATTCTTTTTCTTCTTCTTTTTACCGTCTCCTTTGAAAAAAGAGATACTTTCACCATTAGAAGATGCGAATGCAGCATTTACGGAAGATCCAGCTACAATGAAGGATGAAAATAAAGCGGCGAATATTATCTTTTTCATTTTATGTTTGTTTAAATAAATAATTTGAACCTGGGAATACAACTCAATCTACAATTTTAGATCCAAAAATCAAACCCTTATGAAATGTACAATAAACTAAGTCTTTTAGTTCTGACGCTGATTGTGCTGATCACCGCAGGCAGCGTATATTTCATCAGTACCTTAAAATTTAATTATGATTTTGAAAGCTATTTTCCTCAGGGAGATGACGATTTAGCATTCCTAACTCAGTATCGAAATAAATTTGAAAACGATACTGATTTCCTTGTCATAGGCGTAGAAAACAAAGAGGGAATATTCAAAAAGGATTTCCTACTTAAAATTGATCGCCTTACGAAAAGTCTTGCCTTGCTTAAAGACGTGAGGCAGGTAAGTTCCATAACCAATTTCAAATACCCTATTCTGAGTCAAGCAGGTTTCTTCGAAGTGCCAGCGGTTCATATTCGAGACCAGGAAATTCTTCATCAAGACTCTATAAAAATATTCAAAAACCCCTCCCTTGTGGAAACGCTGGTATCAAAGGATGGTAAAGCACTTTTAATTCTGTTAAATACAACGCAAAACATAAAAAAAACTCCTGGAGATGCACTGCTTGCTAAGGTTGAAAAGACATTGTCTTCTTTTAATTTTGACATAGTACATACCGCTGGAAAAATAAAGGCATCTAAAGTCTACGTGGAAAAGATGCAATCAGAGCTGGTCGTGTTCATTTCCATTTCTACTGTGCTTATTTCCATTATACTCTTTATTGCATATAGAGCTGCATGGGGAGTGATATTCCCGCTAGTGACAGTAATGCTCGCAATATGCTGGACGCTGGGGATTATGGGTATTTTTGGCAAGGACCTCGACCTTCTAACTTCGCTCCTCCCTCCTATCCTTTTTGTTGTAGCTATGTCAGACATGACACATTTTATTTCTAAGTATTTGGAAGAACTAAGGGCGGGAAACAGAAAAAAAGAAGCGCTTTTGCATGCCTTGAAAGAAGTAGGTCTGGCGACTTTTATTACAGCAGTTACAACTGCTGTCGGATTCATTACGTTGATGAATTCCAATATCAGACCTATCAGAGATTTCGGTTTTTATACTGCCATAGGAGTATTTGTGGCATTTGCCTTAGCGTTTTCCTTTATTCCAGCAATACTTTGGTTGAGCCCAGAACCTGCGGTAGCAAAGAAAACTACAGAAACTTTGTTTTGGCATAGAAAGCTTCATGCATTGCTACAATGGATATTTCGAAACAAATTTTTCATTCTCTCCGGATCAATTACCTTGATTTTCATCAGCCTGTTTTTTACCCTTCAGATCAAGGTTAACTCAACCTTGTTAGATGACATCTCTGAGAGAGACCCACTGAAACAGAGTGTTAGATTTTTTGAAGAAAAGTTTGGAGGCGTGCGCCCCTTTGAGATGGAGATTGGGATAAGAAAACCTGAGGAAAATCTACTTGACTACGATGTATTGAAGAAGGTGAATGACTTTGAAGTTTATCTTCGAAAGGAATATGGGGTAAAGAATATAATATCACCTGTCACTTTTGTAAAAGGTTTGAACCAAGCTATACATGGCGGAGATATTGAGTACAACAAATTTCCTGAGCTCGAAGACTATGAAGTTATCAAGAAGAAACTGGTTAGGTTCAGAAAACAAAAGAACTTCAATGCTTATCTTACACCTGATCTAAAGTCCATGCGAGTAAATGGAAAAATGAATGATATAGGCAGCGAGGCTATAGGATTTAAAAATGAAAAGTTGAAGATGTTTTTTGAGAAAAATCTCAATGAAACGCTTACCTATAAGCTTACAGGCAGCGCTCTCTTAATCGATAAAAATAATTATTACCTGGCTGGATCCCTTATTGAGGACCTTGTATTGGGGGTAATTACCATCGCTATCATCATTGGATTTTTATTCAGATCAACTAGAATGGTCATTTTGGCTTTGATCCCCAATCTTATTCCACTTTTAGTTATTGGAGGAATAATGGGAATCTTTGACATTAATTTAAAAGCCTCTACATCTATTATATTCAGCATAGCCTTTGGAATCGCTGTAGATGATTCAATACATTTTCTAAGCAGATTTAAATTAGAGCTAAACCAAGGAAAGTCTTTGCCGTATGCGCTGAAAAGAACTTATATCTCGACAGGGAAAGCAATGGTGATTACCTCCCTTATTATAAT
>DASVUU010000351.1:0-9043 GCA_036386935.1 Cytophagaceae bacterium
TAGCACAAATAGCGTTGACAGCATTGAATGTTGACAACGATGGCTTAGACGAAATGGACAATAGAATACTTTCTACAATAATTGAAAAGTTCAAAGGCGGTCCTGTGGGAATAAGTACTATTGCCACGGCTTGTGGAGAAGAGGCAGAAACGATCGAAGAAGTGTACGAGCCGTTCTTAATTCAGGAGGGGTATCTTAAAAGAACTGCAAGAGGTCGAGAAGCTACTGAGCTCGCTTATAAACATTTAAGAATCGTTCCACCTTCAAGAACAGGAACCTTATTTGAATAGGTATCCGATAAATGGGATCATCTCTTGTTTTTTCAACAATTGACTATAAAACTTACATGAAATAATGTTATTTTTTTTAGATTAATCTGAAACATTTTAAGATCAAATTCGATTAATTAGATATATAACTAATTTAATTATAAGAGTATGAACTTGACACCAGCTATTTTGCCAGATCATTTGTATAGGAAGCCGCTTACGATTTTTGAAGCGATGACTATCAATATTACACCAGAAATTACTGAAGAGGTATTTGAATTGGATAAAGAAAAGGAGACAATTTTCGAACAGGTTGACAATAATCTGAATAGAGACTATTTGTTTCCTATAAAAATGATATTCTAATAACTAAGGCAAACTAACAAGAGCATTCTATTGAGCCTTAAAAAGGCTATTTTTATCAGTTAAAGTTGTGTAAATAAATCCTGAAGATTGTTCCTTTCCCAACTTCGCTTTCAATTTCTATTCTTCCCCCTGCATTGTCGATAATTTTTTTAACGATTGACATTCCTACACCTGTTCCTTCTACATGGCTGTGTAGCCGCTTGAACATTACAAATACTTTTTCCTGATCCACCTTATTTATTCCTAAGCCATTGTCTTTAACGGTTAATAAGATACATCCTTCGTCTATTCTTTTTGTCTGGATAGATACCTCTGGAGCTCGGTCAGGAGATCGATATTTTACCGCATTGGAGACAAGATTATAGATTATGCTCCTCAAATTCTTTTGCGAAAATTTAACAGAATCTACTTCAGAAAAGTCGTCTAAAATAACTGCATTTGATTTATAGATGAGGTCCTTGATGTTAAACTTGACCTCCTCTAACAATTGCTTGAAATTAACCTTTGTTATATCTTCGGCTCCATCACTTTGAACCTTGGCAACGTCGGTAAGGTCTTTGATGGTGTTTTTAAATCTCTCCACAGACAAGTCGATCATCGTGAGCACATATCCTACATCTCCGTTTGTTTTAGACTCAACACTTAGAAGGTCTTGTAGCGTAATCATCAGGCCTTCTATATTGTTAATCGGCGCTTTAAGATCATGAGACGCGGTATAAATGAAATTATCCAAATCACTATTGATTCGAGTCAATTCTTCGTTCTTTTTGGTGATTTCCACATTGATGGAATTCAGTTGTCTTTTGGTATCAGCGAGATTATTTATGGCCATTTTTTGATCATGAATATCCGTGCAAGTACCAAACCACTTAATTATCTTTCCTTGGTAGTCACGTAAGGGTAGAGCCCTTCCTAAGAACCATCTATAAGTCCCGTCATGCTTTTTAAACCTATATTCAATCTCGTAATTCTTTCCAATTGCTAACGATTCTGACCAAACCTTCCAAGCTCTTTCATAATCATCAGGATGCAGCACTAATGACCAGCCTTCATTTTTGGTTTGTTCGTAGCTGAGTCCTGTGTACTCATACCATCTTTTGTTGTAATAGTCGTGATACCCATCGTTGAGTGCCGACCATGCAAGCTGTGGCATGAAATCTGTTACGAATTTAAATTCTCTTTCCTGTGATTTGATCTGAGTTATGTCTTTGGTAACCGTTGCATATCCATTGACCTGGCCACTTACAGGATCAGTAGTAGTAAAAATATTACAATATACATGTATGGGATGGCCAGTTCGCAAATGTCTAAACCTGAATTCGCCTTCCCATTTCCCCTTTTCCATCATTTGTGGTAGAATGGAAGTATTCACAAATTCACGGTCTTCAGAAAGGAAGTAATCTACGATCGGGATGGTGCCAACATCATCTTTTGGCTCTATTCCAATCATCTTCCTACCAGCCTCGTTTATAAAGACAGATTGGCCGTTTAGGTTCGCATATCCTATGAAGTCTGAGCTCCTTTGAACAATCGATGCAAGTTTTTTTAGTTCCTCTTCTTTGCTATTAAGCTTTGTTAGATCCATCATAGATCCTAGCATTCGGAAGGGTTCGTTTGCCTCATTGTACAGGCAGTAGCCTCTGTCATAGACGTATGCATAGGAATCGTCCTTCCTTTTAAATCTATATTCAGCAGTCCATTGCTTGCGTTTCTCAGCTATTGCGGAATGAATATCATCCAGCACCCTTTCGCTGTCCTCAGGGTGAAGGTTGGACATCCATGAATCGATTTTGGGAGAAATTTCGTCTGCACTATACCCGAATAAAGATTTATAACCCTCATTCCACCAGATGTCATTTGTTTTCAAATCCCAATCCCAGATGGCATCATTTGTGGCAAGCGAAACCAAACCGAAACGTTCCTCTGCAAATAGCAGTTCATCGGAGGCTTGTCTTAATTGATTTTCAAGATCTGTATTTCGGTTGGAAAGTTCATCAGTAGATTCTAATCCGTCTTGTGCGGCTGTAGTAAGTGGGTCTCTGCTCTCTAATAATAGAACTCCGCCAATAATTTTTTTATCCGAGGATCTAATTGGGTAATGTCTTGATGAAAATCTCTTTGTAGTATTTTTCAGATAGTTTTTTACGGAGAAATTAGAGCTAAAATCTTTCCCATGTAGCACGTCATAGGTGATACACTTAGTGTCAAGGTAAGGGAATAGGTCTTTTATATATTTTCCAGAAATATCCATCGAGGTTTTTTCCAGAATCTTCTCCATTTTGCCATTGCAGAATGTCACTTGCTCTGCTTTGTCAAAAGCTAAGATAGCATCAGGCAAATGTTGTAAAATGCCGAAAATAAGCTGAGTTTCTATCTTGGTATTAGTAGGAGCCAATGTATGAATAAGTTATATGAAACATTATTAGATCAAATTGAAGCCTTACTCTACCATAACATCATTTGTCCTATACTGTTGGGTGTTTTATCCAAAAATAAGCTGGTATAACCTTTTTTTCGACCAAACTGAGAAATATCTGAGGCTATAAGGTACTGCTTGAATTTAGGATCCAAACATAATGTCAAGTTAGTTCTTATATATTTATAAAACAGATAAATATGTTATGGAAGCAATAAATGGTGTTAAAATATTAAAACAAGATTTGAAGAAAGATGGTGAGGACTATTTATATTTTAAACAACTGGCTGCTCAAAAGAATGATAATCCAAATACGGTAGGTCAAAAAGTATCCACACAAACCATGGAAAAATATGAGTACCTGCTTGTCACAGCCAAGGACGAGATTTTCGGTGTGAATGGGGATGAGCAAAATTTATTAGACACTATTCCCCAAGCATATAACCTCGCCCAATCAATGTTTATCTCCAGTTAGTTCCGCTTATCGGGCGCCGTCCCTCATAGGATTCGGTGAGATGCCTGTAGATTTCCTTTTAAATAGCTCAAACTTAGTAGGTGTTGAAACTCTAGGGAAGTTATTATTCTCTACATCAGTGTCTGCAGTTTCTTTCAAAGGGTCCAAACTAACCTGTGCTACCTCCTTCGTAAACGAAAACACCTTGCTGATTTCATTTTCGTTTCTTCTCCATATTTCCGCCGGAATTTTCACCGACCTCTTAGTACTATCTGCAAACGTGAAATCTAGCAGCAGGGGCATCACAAGACCGCCTATATTTTTAAATTTTATCTCATAAAAGTGATAGGTGCTGTCGTAAATCTGCTTTTCATCGGCCCCCATCTCGGACTTATATTTTTCAAATTTTCTTTTATCCTCCTCTGAGAAAGAAAATTCATTGTAGGCATTGTAGAAATCTTTCAAGGCAGGATTTTTTTCAACGGCAGTTTCTGGAATGTCTTTTTGATTTCTTTTTTCAGTAATGGTCAGGGCTTTTTCTTGGGCCGCAAGTTGTCTCAATGGCAACTCAACAGAGGGATCTTTGCTGTCTAATCTGTAATAGTTTATATCTTCAATAGAGATATCTACATGATCTGTTTCATAAAACCACCCTCTCCAAAACCAATCTAAGTCTACAGCCGACGCATCTTCCATTGTCCGGAAGAAATCTGCAGGAGTAGGATGTTTGAAAGCCCACCTTCTTGCGTATTCTTTGAAGGCATAATCAAAGAGCTCTCTTCCCATAACAGTTTCTCGAAGGATGTTCAAGGCAGTTGCTGCTTTGCCATAGGCATTGTTTCCGAGCTGAATGATCTGTTCGGAGTTAGTCATAATGGGCTCCTGTATCTCCTTGCTGCCTTTCATGTAGCTTACGATGTTTTCAGCCGGACCTCTGCGCGATGGATAGTTTCTTTCCCATGCTTGCTCAGCCATGAATTGCATAAAACTGTTTAGTCCCTCATCCATCCAGGTCCATTGCCTCTCATCAGAATTAATGATCATCGGGAAGAAGTTGTGACCAACCTCATGAATGATCACGCTGATCATCGCATATTTTATTTTGGAGGAGTAAGTTCCGTCCCTGTCGGGCCTACCAAAGTTGAAGCACATCATTGGATATTCCATCCCTATATTATCTGTATGGACCGAATATGCTACAGGATAGGGGTAATTAATTGTGTATTTTGAATATATCCGAAGCGTGTGGGCAACAGCTTCTGTAGAATATTTTTCCCACAATGGATTTCCCTCTTTCGGATATAGAGACATAGCCATAACGGTTTTCCCATTTATGTTCACACCCATCGCGTCCCATATAAATTTGCGGGATGAAGCAAAGGCAAAATCTCTCACATTTTCTGCATGAAAAACCCATGTTTTCTTTTTTGTACTTCTATTCTTTTCTCTTTCTTCGGCTTCTTTCTGAGTGACAATAATTACAGGCGTCTTTGAGGTCTTGGACTTATTGAAGCGTGACATTTCCTGCGACGATAATACATCAGACGCATTTTGTAAGCTGCCGGTTGCCCCAATGATATGATCTGAAGGAGCAGTAATCTTGACCTTGTAATTTCCAAATGGTAAGGTGAATTCTCCTTGGCCTAGAAACTGTTTATGTTGCCATCCATTATAGTCGTCATAGACTGCCATTCGAGGGAAGAACTGCGCGATGGCGTACAAATAATTCTTATCTTCAGGGAAGTATTCGTATCCAGATCTGCCTCCAAGTTTGATCCTATCATTGATGTTATACTTCCAATCTATGGATAATGAATAGGTTTGTCCCGGTTTTAAAGACGATGGGAGGTCTACGCGCATCATCGTTTTGTTGATGGTATATTTTAACTTTTTGCCGCCACTTTTTATTGATAATAATTTGAACCCGCCATCAAAGTCTGAGTCTATTAATTTCTGTAGCTCTTTTATCTCCATACTAGGAGTAATGGAAGAGGTAGTTGTCTGAGGTGTCTCAGAGTCTTTAGCAAACAAATTTTGATCAAGCTGCAGCCAGAGATAGGAAAGGGGATCGGGGGAGTTGTTTTTGTAGGTGATAACCTCTTTTCCCGTAATGGATTGGTTTTCGTCGTTTAGCTCGACGGAAATGTCATAGTCAGCCCTTTGTTGCCAATATTTGTGTCCTGGTGCACCCGAGGCAGTCCTGTATACATTGGGCGTAGATAACATCGTGCCTAATTGCTCAAACTTATAGGCATGTTTGCGGTCTTGGGCGAAGGATTTTATTGAAAATAAGGTTGATAAAAAAAATATTGCAATTATTCTGTACATACACAAATGCTATGGGCGGCCTAAAATTACTTTGAGGGAACGAAAAAAGTCATTCTTATTGTAAATTAGAATATAAATTATAAATAAGAAAATGAATGCGAATACAATTGTAAGTTATTACTTTGTTGCCTCGATTTGTAACACAGGCGTCACGCTTTTAAGACAAGATTTATGATATTTTTGGTATTAACGTTTATTGCAAATATTCTCCACCCCTTCCACATGTGCGTGACGGAGATACATTATAAAAAGGAAAAGCAAACCATGGAAATTAGTCATAGAATATTTGCTGATGACCTGGAAGAGGCGATTGAAAAGAAGTTTGGCAAAAAATGTGATCTTTTTCAACCACAGAGCGCTGAAATCGATGGCTATGTCCAAAAATATATTGATGAGACTTTTCAAGTTTCTTTGGACGGAAAGACACTTGAAACCAAGTTTATAGGAAAGGAACTCGACAAGGATGCACTCATGGTTTATATGGAGATAGATGGCATTGCCAAGCCAAAATCCATAAAGATCTCCGATAGAATTTTATTTGAGCTTTTGAAAGATCAGACTAACTTAATTCACTTTCATCAAGGAAAGAATGTAATAAGTAAAAAGTTAAATGCAAGAGCTTCAGAGGCGACGTTTCCAATTAATTAATTAATTAATTTAAATATGCCTGCCAGATAAAGATATGTCCGACTCAAGTAGCTATTTTGGTTCTTTCAACTCACCGTTAGGGAATATTAATATATCCGCATCTGACACAGGAATTACTGCGTTGCAATTCATCGAACAACCCACCCTTTCTGATGAAGGCAATGAAATCATAGAACATTGTAAACGGGAACTTAACGCATATTTTAGCGGTATATTAAAGGATTTTTCTGTGCCTTTAGATCTCAAATGTTCCGATTTTCAACAGCAGGTATTGGCTCATGTAAAAACTGTACAATTGGGCACAACATCATCCTATTTACAAGTTGCGAAGACTCTATTGATGCCGACAGCGAGCCGTGCTATTGGACTAGCAAACAGTAAAAATAAAATATTGATACTAATTCCTTGTCATAGAATAATTGGCTCCAGCGGAAGTTTGGTAGGTTATGCTGGTGGACTGGAAAGAAAGCAATGGCTGCTAGCGCATGAAGCCAAAGTTTGCGGTATTACAAGGCGTCAATTGTCTTTACAGTTTTAACTCGATGGTTGTAAAGAAATATCGTTAGAATGTACATTTAATTAAAAAATTAAACTTGATGAATAAGCTATTCTGGGCTCTTTTCCTTCTGAATCTGGCTGTTTTAAATTTCAGCATTGCTCAGAGTAAATATTTGAATAATCAGATGTTGGTAGGCGCCGATTACTACCCAGAACATTGGCCTGAAGAAAAATGGAAAAAGGATATAGACCTGATGACTAAAGCAGGTTTTAATGTCGTAAGACTTGCAGAATTTTCCTGGGCAAAAATGCAACCGGATGAAGATAAATACGATTTCACTTGGCTTGATAAGGCCGTGAATTATCTTCATCAAAACAAGATCAAAGTAATCTTGGGTACACCTACGGCAGTGCCACCAGCGTGGATGGCTAAGAAGTATCCAGAAATACTTGCGATGCAGAAAGAGGGAACTAGATTGCCTTACGGCAAAAGAAAGGAGACTTCTTATACAAGCCCTGATTTCATTAGATTAAGTAAGAGAATAGTAGAGGAGATGGCTTCGCATTATTCAAAAAGTGAGGCTGTCATTGGTTGGCAGATAGACAATGAATTGGAAGGTCCATTCAATTATGATGAGAACACTAGAAAGAGTTTCGCGCAATGGCTTCAAAGAAAGTACCTTAACATTGATTCTTTAAATTCCTCATGGGGTACCTACTTCTGGGGACATACCCTTTACAATTGGGAGGAAGTTTCCATCCCTTTCCATGATTGGTTCAATAATCCAAGCGCTTCGCTTGACTGGCATAGATTCCATTCCAACCTTAATGTAGAATTTCTGAACATGCAGGTGAAAATCATAAGAAAGCTTTGTCCAGATGATTTCATCACTACAAATATGATGGGTACTTCTAATCCAGTTAACTACTACGAATTAGGTAAAAACTTGGATTTTGTTAGTTGGGACAATTATCCTGTCGCAGGCAAGCCTGATATACCTTATAGTTCCTCTTTCTCGGCGGACCTCATGCGCGGGGTCCTAAATAAAAATTTCATAATAATGGAACAAACAGCTGGATCATCAGGATGGGGAGCCATGGACAGAAATCCCTATCCCGGCGAGATAAGGAAAGCAGTATATCAACAAATTGCTCATGGAAGTGACGGTCAGATTTGGTTTAATTGGCAAACAGCAATCGCTGGTAGGGAACAATATTGGCATGGCTTGTTAGGTCATGATGGAAAGCCTTTGAGGCGATACAACGAAGCCAAACAGACTTCTGAGGAATTGAAGAGGTTATGGGGTGACCTTAGAAAGACTTTAGTTAAGTCGAAAGTAGCAATCATTTATGATTATGATAGTTATTGGGAGACAATTATACAACCAGCTTTTTCTGAAAATAACTATCCGGAAAGAATCTTAAATTATTATAAGGCATTATTTAAGCTAGGAATAAATGTTGATGTTATTTCGACAGATGCGGACCTTTCAAAATATCAATTGGTCATTGCTCCCAATCTCTCCGTATTGCCAGATCCGATAGCAAGAAAAATTAATTCATTCATTTCAAACGGCGGTGTGTTTTTAACAGATTGCAGAACTGGTGTGAAAAACGAGACCAGCTTAGCACATACTAGGACATTACCGGGGCTTCTTGCAGAGTCTTTAGGCATTAGGATAAATGAATATAGCCCTTTGAAAGATGACAGGAAACTAGAAATAATAGGCGCAGGAAAATTTACTAAAAATTATACCTCTGTCTTTTATAACGATTGGATGACACCAACGAAGGCCAAGGGTTTATTAAGGTATAAAGGTATTTGGGCTATAGAAGAGTTTTCGCCGTTGTCTGTTAATAATTTTGGAAAGGGGAAAGCTTGGTATCTTGGCACTATTGTGAAGGAAGAGGAATTTTATGTCGAGCTTCTACGACATCTTTTGGATGATGCAAACATCTCTTATAGTGATGATTTACCTCCAGGAGTTGAAATTAGCTATAGAGAAAACAACGAAAATCAATTGATGTTTATTATCAATCATACTGACAATGAAGTGAGAGTAA
>DASVUU010000352.1:0-2158 GCA_036386935.1 Cytophagaceae bacterium
TTTCCTCTATGCTTCATGCGAACAATAGTGATTGGAATCAGACAGCGTTCAATGTACTGGCAAAGAATTTTGGATTTAAAACTAATGCTGATGCCTTTCTTCGACTAAGCCAAAATATTCCTTACAAAATTATTCTTAAACACAATGCCAATATCTTGCAGCTTGAAAGCTTGTTATTTGGTCAGGCGGGTCTGCTGGAAGATGATTTTAAGGAGGTGTATCCGTTAGCTCTAAAAAAAGAGTATAAATTCCTTGCCGCAAAGTACTCAATAGAGGACTATAAACTAAATGGTTCAGAATGGAAGTTTTCCAAACTACGGCCCCCTAACTTCCCTACCATTCGGCTTTCTCAATTAGCAGCTATTCTTTGCTGCCAACCACAATTATTCAATTTCATTCTTGAACTAGATAGCTTGAATGATTTATATAAGGCCTTCAAGATTTCTGCGTCACAGTATTGGGATACACATTACGTTTTCGGAACGGAGAGTAAGGTAGAAAGTAAAAATTTAGGAAAATCAAGTATAGACAATATTGTAATCAATACCATTGTACCACTACTGGTATGCTACGCCCGTGAGCGTGATGAACCTCGCTTTTTAGATAAGGCCATACAACTTTTAGATTCTATAAAAGCAGAGCAAAATAATATAATCGATACCTGGCAATCTTATGGGATCGAAATAAAGACCGCCTCAGACTCCCAAGGCTCTATAGAGCTATATAATAACTATTGTCTACATCGTAAGTGTCTTGACTGCTCTATCGGTTATTCCTTGATAAATGCAGAAGTATGCTCTATGTGATGTACTTTACCCTTTTCGTTGGTTTAGCTTATCTTTATTCTAAGAACCTTGAGCCTAAACTATATATAACCTTTGTAATATCTTTAATTTTAAAAATTGCTGCAGGCATTGCTATAGGCTTGCTTTACAGTCGATATTATGATTACTCAGGGGATACTTTTTTTTACCATGCAGAAGGTGTTAGATTATCTAAAATCATAAGTCGGAATTTTTTAGAGGGTTTAAAAATTATTTTTTTTGAAGGTAGCGCTAACTCAAATCCAAGGGCCTTCTTTTTTATCAAAATAATTGGTTTGCTTAATTTCCTAACGGCTTCGAATTATTGGATCAATGGAGCTTTTTGCTCAATATTTAGCTTCATCGGCGCCTGGTCTCTATGTGTATATCTGCATAGAAACAACATAGTTGATATTTGGTGGGGAGCAGTAAGTCTTATGCTCTTGCCGAGCACGCTACTATGGTCCTCCGGGCTATTGAAGGAAAGCCTAGTCTTTGGTTCTTTGTGCTTTTTAGTTAAATATACATATAAATTTACGGTAGAATTTAAGCTAAGCATAGCGCGAGTTTTCTTCATTATTTTTTTGATTTTCCTTCTGATTAATCTTAGGTACTTTTATGCGGCGATCTTTATTCCAGTTACATTTTCTTTCGTTGTTTCCAAAGTCTTGCAAAAGAAGTACCCCAAAGTCAAAATAAGATTATTATTCCTTGGGCTAGTACTGGGGAGCTTATCTTTGGCAACGTTAGCCCATCCAAATTTGTCTCTTGATTACGTGTCCACAGTTTTACTGGAGAATTACAATAAAGTGAAGAGGATATCAGATGCAGGTGATTCCTTCGATTTATTCATTGGCAAAAATTTATTTAGCGACCTGCGAGTAGTGCCGCAGGCTATATTTACTGGACTATTCCGGCCTTTTCCCTGGGATCTAGCACTTGGAATTAAAACGTTTGCTGGAATAGAAAATTTAGCCGTTTTGTTGATTTCACTTTTGGCTTTACTGACTTTTATAAAAAAGAAAAGGCTTGACCTAGAACCGCTCGCAATTTTGACGTATGTTTTTTTTCTGTCGTTTGCAATCGCGGTTGTTTGCCCTAACTGGGGGAGTCTACTCCGCTACCGGATAGGGTACCAGCCTTTTTTTGTTCTATTAATTGTACAGGTTGGCTCAAATTCTGACCTAGTCAAACCAAAAATTAAGACAAACCAGCGAAGCTCTACTTAATTATTTTCTCATCACCTGCACTGCTTGTCCAGTAACAAGGTCCAGGCTGAGATTGACCGCCTTACCACCATTGATAGACAGTGCACATGTATTTGGACCCACAGTACCTTGGTTCATGGCAACCAA
>DASVUU010000353.1:0-4239 GCA_036386935.1 Cytophagaceae bacterium
CTCAGGTGAGTATTGGTGGAATCTAATCGTAACGAAGAACCTACTTCTGCGAAGTCTGCTAGCACTGGACAACCTGACCTATAAAGGAAATGTCAATATCAGTTTTAGTGGACTTCATTCCCTTTCATGACTTGGAATCTGAAAATAATCGAAGGGAATTTACTTGGTCACAACGAGGAGTAGTGCTCAGCAAAGCCCACTACCCAACTTTGCCATTCCCTATCGTCTCAATCACCAAGTTGTGATTTGTATAGATGCAAATATCTGCCGCAATGTGTAGTGATTCCTTCACCATCTCTTCAGACGATAAATGGGCCGCATGTTTTTTCAATGCCAATGCGGCAGCCTGTGCAAACATACTTCCTGAACCTATTGCCGCAACCTGATTGTCTGGTTCAAGCACATCTCCCGTTCCGGAAATAACCAAAAGTTCATCTGCAGAAGCAGTAATCATCATCGCTTCTAACCTTCGCAAAAATCTATCAGTTCTCCAATCCTTTGCGAGCTCTATGGCAGCCCTCTTCATATTGCCACCATACGTATTTAGCTTTTCTTCAAACCGCTCCATCAACGTGAATGCATCAGCAGTAGAGCCTGCAAAACCGCAAATTATTTTTCCGTCTGCCAGCTTCCTTATCTTTTTTACATTGCTCTTAGCAACTGTGTTTCCCATTGTAGCTTGTCCATCCGCCCCTAAGGTTACCGTTCCGTTATGAACAATACCCACAACCGTAGTTGATTTAATTTTTTCCATCATATTTTCAGATTAAACAAAAAGACCTGACAGATAATTTCCTGCCAGGCCTTTGAATATAGAGTCTTCTTTTTAAATAAGTATTCTTACCGGATCTTCCAGTAAACCTTTTAGTGATTGTAGGAAGGCAGAACCGATCGCTCCATCTACTACCCTATGATCACAAGTCAAAGTAAGGTTCATTACGTTTCCTGGTACCAGCTGTCCGTTTTTCACAACGGCCGTTTGTTTGATTCCACCTACCGCAAGTATACAGGCATTTGGTGGGTTGATCACTGCAGTGAACTGCTCAATGCCAAACATTCCTAAGTTGGAAATAGTGAATGTACTTCCTTCCATATCGGCTGCCTGCAATTTTTTGTTTTTTGCTTTTCCAGCAAGATCCTTCACACTCGCAGATATCTGCGCCAAGCCCATGGAGTCTGCAAATCGCAACACCGGCACTACAAGTCCTTCTTCCACGGCAACAGCCACACCTATATGTACATGATGGTTATAGCGAATTTTGTCTCCCAACCAAGATGAATTGATTTTTGGATTTGATTTCAAAGCAGCAGCGACCGCCTTTATAATCATATCGTTGAATGATATTTTAACCTGAGCAACTTCGTTGATACTGTTTCTTGCCTCAATTGCCTTATCCATGTTTACTTCCATGGTTAAGAATATTTCAATCGCTGAGAATTTTATTTCACCAAGTCTCCTTGCGATGGTCTTCCTCATTTGAGAAACAGCAACCTCTTCGAAGCTTTCCTGCCCAATAGCTGGGGAAGCACTCGGGGCAGCGGCTTTATTTTCAGATTTAGTTGGACTTGCCTGAGCCGAAGGTACAAATGTCTCTACATCTCTCTTTACAATTCTTCCGTGTTCTCCACTGCCTTTTACAGCACCTATATCTATTCCCTTTTCCTTTGCTAACTTTTTTGCAAGAGGGGATGCTTTGGTTCGGGAATCATTGCTTTGAATATTTTTATCAGCAGTTGGGGCAGATGCCACTTGTGGCGCCTCTTCTTTATGAGTTGCTTGCACTGGTGCTGACTTTGATGCCGGCGTACCTAATAAGGCCTTATAATCTGCGTCTTGCTCTCCAATTATGGCAAGGATTCCATCTACTACTACAGCGTCACCTTCTTTTACACCGATATATAGAAGTGTGCCATCTTCGTAAGATTCCAATTCCATTGTTGCCTTATCTGTAGCAACTTCTGCAAGCAATTCACCAGATTTAACTTTATCGCCCACTTTTTTATGCCATGCGACGATTGTACCCTCTGTCATAGTATCGCTCATCTTTGGCATCCTTATGACTTCGGCTTTAATATTGGAGGTGTCTGCGGGTTGGTTGTTTGACTCTCCTTGTCCTTCTTTAGTTTGGACGGGTTTAGATTCTTCTTTGGTGGGTGCTGGAGCAGCAGAGGTAGGTGTGGGAGTTCCGTTGATGTCCTTAAGAATACTTTCGATGTTCTCGCCCTGTTTACCAATAACGGCTAAAACCCCGTCGACGGGCACAGATTCTTTTTCTTTAGGTCCAATGAATAGCAAGGTGCCATCTTCGTAGGATTCCAACTCCATTGTTGCCTTGTCTGTCTCAACATCGGCTAAAACATCACCGGATTTTACGCTATCACCTACTTTTTTATGCCATGCTGAAATGACACCATCTGTCATGGTATCACTCATTTTAGGCATTCTTATTACTTCAGCCATCTTAAAAATTTACCGTTACGTTACTGTCCAAAATTAAATTATATTATAAGATTATTCAAATATTACATTCGCAAAATACGGAAATTTATAGGATTTTCGTTATATATTAATTTCATTACTGTAAATCAAACAAGTAAGAATAGGAAACTTTTTAGATATCAACTGAATGACTAAATTTCCAACAACTGAAATAATCTTTTGTTTATAGTTTATACCCCAAACAAAACAGATGTCTAAATTTATTGATTTTTTTTCTTTAAGTGATCCCAACGTACGAAATGTTTTGTTTGGCTCTCTCCTACTCACCCTAAGCTCTAGCATTGTAGGTTGCTTTGCATTGCTAAAAAAAAGAGCTTTAGTAGGTGATGCTGTAGCACACGCCGTCTTACCAGGGGTTTGTTTGGCATTTATTATCTCTGAAAATAAAAACCCAATCATCATTCTTATTGGGGCTTTCGCTGCGGGGTGGCTTGCCATTTTATTTATGGATTTTACAACACGCCATTCTAAAATTAAAAATGATGCTGCGATAGGGATTGCCTTGTCCTTCTTCTTCAGTATCGGCATTCTGCTACTGACCCATATTCAGCAAAGCGGCAATGCATCGCAGTCGGGTCTCGATAGTTTCCTGTTCGGCAAATCGGCTTCCTTGGTGGAAATTGACCTTTACGTATTTGCAGGCACAGGAATAATCATCATCGGTGTAATTTTGGCTCTTTATAAAGAGCTTTCATTGGTAGCCTTTGACCCAGCCTTCGCTGACACCATTGGTATCAAAGTAAAGTGGATAGAAATGATCTTCACAATTATCACTGTGCTGGCCGTCGTGGTTGGTATCCAGGCAGTGGGTGTTGTTCTAATGGCCGCTATGCTGATCACTCCTGCCGCCGCCGCTAGATTTTGGACCCACAAACTTCATGTGATGATATATTTGTCGATTGCACTTAGCTCTGTGGCAGTGATCACCGGTTGTTTCATTTCTTACGTGGCGCCTTCGATGCCAACAGGCCCATGGATAGTGATGACCGTTTCCCTGATAGCAATTTTCTCTTTTATATTTTCCCCAGGACGAGGTATCGCAGCGCAATGGCTTCAACAAAGAAGAAATAAAGGAAACATTTTAATTGAGAATATTTTAAAAATGATGTTCCAGATAAGCGAGAAGGAAAAGGATTTTACTGCCTCTAGAACGTTTGATCAACTTTTAGAGAAGCGGAATATCTCTCATGGAGCTCTACGGAAAGGTTTGAGGAGGTTACAATCTCAAGGATATATCAAACATCAAAATAACCAGTGGGCACTTACAATTGAGGGTAAAAACCGTGGAAAAAGGATTACACGGCTTCCTAGGTTATGGGAATTATATTTGACGCAGTATTTACAAATTGCACCCGATCACGTCCATGATGATGCCGAAACCATTGAGCATATCTTGACACCAGAACTCGAATTAAAAATTGAACAAGCATTAAATTTCCCCGATCTAGATCCTCACGATTCCGAAATTCCGAAAAGATGAATGAATTTTATATAATACTTACAGGATGCCTAGTTGCAATTTCTTGTAGCCTATTAGGATGTTTTTTGATTTTAAGAAAAATGTCCTTGGTTGGAGATGCTATATCGCATGCGGTGTTACCGGGAATTGTAATTGCCTTCCTATTCTCCGGCTCAAGAGATACTTTGCCAATGCTCGTTGGAGCTGGTTCCCTAGGACTTATTACTACATTCCTCATAGAATTTTTTCATCGAAAGGCCCAGCTCCAAGAAGACGCTTC
>DASVUU010000354.1:0-1937 GCA_036386935.1 Cytophagaceae bacterium
TTACTCAGATACATCCTACTTGTATTCCTGTTTCTGGAGAACATCAGTCCAAGCTAACTCTTATGAGTGAAAGCTTGAGAAATGATGGTAGAGTTTGGGTCCCCGCACAGCCAGGCGATAAGAGGAAACCATCAGAAATTCCAGAAAACGAGAGAGATTACTTCCTAGAAAGAAAATATCCATCTTTTGGAAATCTTGTGCCTCGCGATGTGGCCTCAAGAAATGCGAAGGAAATGTGCGATGCCGGTAAAGGTGTGGGTACGAGCGGCCTTGCAGTTTACCTTGATTTTGCTGAATCTATAAAAAGACTTGGAGAAAGTAGTGTTCGTGCAAAATACGGCAATCTCTTCGACATGTATGAGCAAATCACTGGCGAGAATCCTTATAAAATGCCTATGAGAATCTACCCTGCTGTTCACTACACTATGGGTGGACTTTGGGTGGATTATAATTTGATGACTACTATCCCGGGTTGCTACGCACTGGGAGAAGCAAATTTCTCAGATCATGGTGCTAACCGTTTAGGAGCAAGTGCATTGATGCAAGGCCTGGCTGATGGCTACTTCGTAATTCCTTATACTATTGGTGACTACCTTGCGCAAGTTGGTACGGCAAAAGTCGATAGCACTCACCCTGCTTTCGTAGAGGCGGAAAGAAATGTACGGGAGAGTATCAAAAATTTCCTAGCAATAAACGGGAAAGAAACTACCTCGCATTACCATAGAGAACTAGGCAAAATTATGTGGGACTATTGCGGAATGGCAAGAAACGCAGAAGGCTTGACCAAGGCAAAAGGATTGATACAATCTTTGAAAGAAGATTTTTGGAAAAATGTCAAGGTCTTGGGTGAAGATGTTGAGATAAATCAAGGTTTAGAGAAGGCTCAAAGGGTAGCAGACTTTATAGAACTTGGTGAATTGATGGTAGACGACGCCTTGAACAGAAATGAATCTTGTGGAGGTCACTTCAGAGAGGAATATCAGACTGAGGAAAATGAAGCTAGACGTGATGACGATAACTTCGCTTACGTAGCCGCATGGCAGTACAAGGGTCCTGGACAGCCAGAAGCCCTGCACAAGGAAGATCTGAAATATGAGTATGTGAAACTTACTCAAAGAAGTTATAAATAATAAATAGGCTCAAAAAGAGCCAAATAATCGAATAATAAAAACCTTACTTTACTATATGAGCGGCAACATGAACCTTAAACTCAAAGTTTGGAGACAAAAAAATTCACAATCTAAGGGTAAGCTTGTGACCTATGATGCCAAAAATATTTCACCAGACATGTCTTTCTTAGAAATGATTGACGTGGTGAACGAAGATATGACTAAGAGGGGGGAAGAGCCTATTGCTTTCGATCACGACTGCCGTGAGGGTATCTGTGGAAGCTGCAATATGTATATAAATGGTAGAGCCCATGGTCCCAAATATGGTATAACCACCTGTCAACTTCATATGAGAAGCTTTAAGGACGGCGAGACTATCGTAATCGAACCTTGGAGAGCAAAGGCATTTCCAGTTATAAAAGACTTAGTGGTTGACAGATCGGCCCTCGATAGAATAATGAGTGCAGGTGGCTTTGTATCTGTAAATACTGGAGGGGTACCTGATGCGAATGCGATCGCCATCCCTAAAGAAAATGCAGATAAGGCATTTGACTCTGCAACTTGCATCCAGTGTGGAGCTTGCGTCGCCGCCTGTAAAAATGCCTCGGCGATGCTTTTTGTTTCTGCAAAAATATCTCAATTAGCATTGTTACCGCAGGGACAAATCGAGAGAAAAGCGCGTGTAGAAAAGATGGTTGCTCAAATGGATCTGGAGGGATTTGGCGCATGTACCAATACTGGTGCTTGTTCTATAGAATGTCCAAAATTAATTGATCAGGATAATATAGCAAGAATCAATAGGGAATACATAGGAGCAGCTGCGAAGTC
>DASVUU010000355.1:0-2691 GCA_036386935.1 Cytophagaceae bacterium
AATGTGAAGAAGCAGGAGGCAGTTGATCCTAAGAAGAAAAAATAGGGGGAAGTAGTATTTCATCTTGGTCTTTAAATCCTCGTAAACTTTGAAGTAAGAAAGGTTTTTTTTTTATTATTGCAGATAGTTTGTTCCTCAACATGACAGAGTAACGGAACGTATGACCGTTCAATTTAAAATTATATTCAGATTACTGTTACCTTGAATATTTTATGTTTCATCCTTAAGAAGAGAGGATCAAATTTTGAAACATTAAAACTCTCCAATGCGATCCGACAAATTTACTGTTTGAGTTCCCGCCAGGCCCCTTGCGCCGGTCTGGCGGAATGGCCTGGCCTGTGCGGATGGAGGCCCTTAACTTTAATAGGATCTCTTCTTCAAAGGTGTTAACAGATGAGTCAAGCCATTAATCTTGATTTCATAAATTGTAGCAAGAAGCATACCTAGCTTCCCTGGTGGAAATCCTTCTCTCTGAAACCATTCCAGGTAGGAGACAGGCAAGTCGCATAATATCACCCCCTTAAATTTCCCAAAGGGCATTGCCATTACGACCAGCTGTTTCAGTATATCACCGTTAGGTTGATTGTCAAATGTCTCCATATCTTTATATGCGTGCTTGGTAAGTATAGAGTTCGAAGTAACGGCCCTTTTGCTGTATCAATTCTTCATGGGTTCCCTTTTCAGCAATGTGACCGTGTTCGACGACGAGTATTTGGTCTGCAAGTCGGATAGTGCTTAGTCGATGTGCGATAACGAAGGTTGTTCTGCCTTTCATCAACTCTTTAAGGCTCTCTTGTATATATGATTCGCTTTCTGTGTCAAGATTGGAGGTTGCCTCGTCTAGAATCAAAATCCTTGGATCTGCAAGAATGGCGCGTGCTATTGCCACCCTTTGCCTTTGTCCACCAGAGAGCTTTACGCCCCGCTCGCCGATAACGGTTTGGAGCCCACTTTCGAATCTGTTTGTAAATTCGTCTACGCGTGCAGCTTTTACTGCATTTGACACTTCTAGACTGGTGGCGTTTGGCCTAGGAAAAAGAATATTTTCCTCAATTGTACCTTCAAATAGGAAGTCGTCTTGTAGTACAACCCCCAATTGACTTCTATAGGAATTGAGCTGTATGGTAGACAAATCTATGTTATCGACCAATATTTTGCCGCTCGTAGGATTAAGGAATGAGGCGACAATGCCGGCAATTGTCGTTTTTCCCGAGCCTGACGTCCCAACCAAGGCTGTGATGGATCCTGCAGGCGCGTTGAAGTTAATGTTATGTAGAACGGGCTTGCCTTCTTCATAAGCAAAGGATACGTTGTCAAATCTTACTTCACCATTGATGTTGCTAATGTTGAGGACCCTTTGCTCCGCATTTTCCTCAGGCGTCATTTGCATAATTTCTTCAGTCCGATCTAGGCCGGCAAATGCTTCGGTCAGCTGGCTCCCGATGTTGCTCATCTGCACAATGGGAGCAATCATAAAGCCCAGGTATAGGGTGAAGGAGACAAACTCCCCGAAGGTAAGTTCGTTTTTTATGATCATATATCCGCCAATGCCCATGATACCGGCACTCGCCAGACCAAGTAGAAGTGCCGCGAGACTTGTAATAAGGCTGGTTGAGACGAGACTTTTTTTGACATTCAGGAATAATTTTTCAACTCCTCTAGAGAAGCTGCCAACCTCCTGTTGTTCTGCATTAAATCCTTTAATTACCCTGATTCCGTTCAATGTTTCCGTTAGGCGTCCCGTAACTTCTGCATTCAAAATGCTTCTTTCTCTAAAAATTGGACGGATGTACGAGAATGCTTTTAAAGAAATCAAGCCGAAGATTAAAATCGGCACCAGAACGTAAACCGTCAGCAAAGGGCTTATTTGGAGTAAAAGAACAAGACTGATGATCGCTGTGATTACACCTCCCACAAGCTGAACAAGGCCCGTGCCAACGAGGTTTCTTACCCCTTCAACATCTGTCATGATACGCGAGACCATCGCCCCGGACTTGTTGTTGTCAAAATAGCTGATGGGAAGGCTTAGTACTTGTTGGTGTACTCTTAGGCGGAGCTGCGCAATAAGTCTGTGTGCCTGTACACTTAGTATTTGGGTAAGAAGGAAGGAGGTAGCAGCTTGGATGATAATAGATCCTATAACGACCGCCAAGAGGATTTTTAGCATTCCCACATCTTTATTTGGAATGATATTGTCTAGTAAATATTTGCTTGCACCTGGCAACACTAAACTTGCAAGCCTGCTAATGATAATTAAGATCAGCCCAACGAAAAGGATATTCTTTTTTGGCCATATGATGGTTTTGAATACCTGCTTGAGGGTGATTTTGCTTTTTGTTTTTTTACTCATGGAATTGGGGATATTCTGAAATACGAATGGCTTTGTTGTGTAAGGACGATTAGTGTGTAAAAATCTTTTATTGGGACTAATGTGCTTTATATCTCGAATCAAGGGAAAAAAACTGACATTACAATAAAATTAATGTCGACCTCCTGGTAAAGACTTCGGGAATTATTGCCGTAACAAGGCAAATGGCACGTATTTACCGGCCAAGCACTTAATGACAGCCTTCGCTAAAGATAAACATCTCATGAAATATGTTAATCGGTAATAATACTTTTAAATGGTATATAGCGACATCTAAACAATTACGTCTTGCCACGTCATCTCTTTGTTTTGAAAAAACTTTT
>DASVUU010000356.1:0-3882 GCA_036386935.1 Cytophagaceae bacterium
TCTTGAAAAACTTGATATGGTCTTTTTCGACGCCAATCATAAGTATGATCCTACACTGAATTATTTTAATCTATGCCTTCAAAAAGTACACGAAGAAAGTATTTTTATCTTTGACGATATTTATTGGTCCAAAGAGATGACTAAGGCTTGGAAGGAAATTATTGCCCATCCCTCAGTAATATTATCAATAGACCTCTTCCACTTCGGGCTCGTCTTTTTTAGGAAGAACCAGCCCAAGCAACACTTCAAATTAAAAATTTAAATTATTGCAGCCCTTATTTTAAGTAATTTTTCCAATAGCGGCTCCAGTAAATCTAACTGCAGCATGTTAGCCCCATCGGACTTAGCTTGGGAAGGCATGGGATGAGTTTCAATAAATAACCCGTCAGCCCCGGTAGCAATTGCAGCCTTAGCAATAGTTTCTATCAAGGCCGGTTTTCCGCCAGTGACTCCGGAGGTTTGATTCGGCTGCTGCAAGGAATGTGTGCAGTCCATTACTACAGGTACCCCAAATGCCTTCATTTCAGGGATGTTTCTATAATCTACCACTAAATCAGAGTATCCAAAGGAGTTTCCCCGGTCCGTAAGAAACACATTTTCATTACCACATGAATGTATTTTCTCCACTGCAAATCGCATAGAAGCCCCAGAAAGGAACTGACCTTTCTTTACGTTCACGACCTTTCCGGTCTTTGCTGCAGCCTCTAATAGATCTGTTTGCCTACATAAAAAAGCTGGAATTTGTAATACGTCGACATACTTCGCAGCCATTTCCGCTTCCCTGCTTTCATGAATATCAGTGACTGTCGGAATATCAAAGTGCTTCCCAATTTTTGTCAATATTTCCAAGGCAGCGATGTCACCTATGCCCGTAAATGAATCTACGCGGGTTCTGTTTGCTTTCCTATAGGAGCCCTTAAATATGTATGGGATGTTTAACCTTGTCGTAATCTCACAAATCCTCTCGGCAATAGAGAATGCCAGTGCCTCGTCTTCAATAGCACAGGGGCCTGCGATAAGAAAAAAATTATTCGAACCGGTATTTTTTAGTTTATCTATTTTTATCATAAATGAAATGGCCTATTGTCAACTGTTCTTCAAAATTAGTAAATATTGAAAGACCGTGAAGAAAACATTTTTTGACTTTTACCAATATTTTTTTGTTTTATTCAAATAAAGGAAATATTTTTGTGTATAATTAATTGTAAAATAAATAGGAAGTGGTAAACAAAAATTTATAATTCTCGTTTTCCTCTAACTAATGATTGGAATATTCCAATTAATTATTATTTTTACAATAAATTACGACTTACTTACTTAAAAATTTTTTATTACGACATGGAAGATTTCGACGAATTAGATGAACCAAGAAAAAGTGGCAGCAAAAAAGGCCTTATAATCGCCTTTATAATATTCATGCTTGCCATAAATGCAGTTTTAATATTCTTAAATTTCAATAAGAGTAGCGAACTAAGCGGCAAAGACGAAACAATCGCTGTGCAACAGGCAAAGATTGACACTGTAACAGTTCAATTAGACCAAGCCATACAGGAGCTTGAGCAAAAGAAAAATGAACTTGCTGCGCTAGGTGCTGACACTGCTAGACTTGGAGAAGAAATTCGCCTTATCTCATCCGAAAGAGATAAAATGAGAAGACAAGGTGGTGGAAGTGGAATAAGCAGCGCGAGCTACAAAAAGCTTAAAGTTGAACTGGAAAACGCCAATGCTTTAGTCGCTCAATATGAGCAAGAAGTATCTAAGTTGAAATCTCAAGTGGATACCTTGTTTAAATACAATACAGAGTTGAAGACTAGATATTCTGCGATGGCTGATTCTATGAAAACTTTCAACAGCAATAAACAAGAGGTCATGAAGAAGTTGTCAATGGCTTCTGTACTTAAAGCTCATAGCATACAGACTTTCGTATTGAGCCCTAAAGGAAAAGAAAAAGCGGGTGACGACTACAAAGTGAAAGACATAGATTTATTAAGAGTTTCTTTCATGTTAGGAGAAAACAAAATTGCTAAGGCTGAAGGAAAAGAGGTCGTTCTTAGAGTGATTGAGCCGGACGGAGGTGCATTATTCGATCTAGCAACAGGCGGCGGAAGCTTTATGCATGACAATAAGGAAATCTTCTACACGTCCAAGCAAGAGATTCTTTATGATACAAAAGAGCAACAAGTAACATTTGATTATAAAAAAGGAAGTAGCTACAAACTAGGTCGTCATAATATAGAAATATATTCTGAAGGACATAAGATCGGTGAGTCTGCCTTCAATGTAAAGTAAATTAAGTTATAGGTTTATAGTAAGCGCCACCTCTCCACGAGGTGGCGTTTTTTATTATAGGGGTAGAATCGCATAAAGTATTCAGCAACAATCAACAATAAACCTTTTACTTTCAATTTTTTCTTCTTAACTTCGCATCCCTTAATAAAAAATTATATGGAATTAAAAAACTATGAGACGGTATTCATTTTAACTCCCGTTTTGTCTGATGTTCAGATGAAGGATGCTGTCGCGAAATTCAAACAAATCATGCTCGACAATGGAGCTGAGCTTGTTAATGAAGAAAATTGGGGATTGAAGAAGCTTGCTTATTCTATCCAGCACAAAAACACCGGTTTTTATTCATTCTTTGAATTTAGGGCAAAGCCTTCTTTTATCAACATTTTAGAAGTGGAGTATAAGAGAGATGAGAAAATTATGAGATTCATGACCACTGTTTTAGACAAACATGCGATTGAATACAACAAGAAAAGAAAAAAAGGAGATTTTGCTAAAAAAACTGAGAAACAGGAGGAAAAAGTATGACACTTGTAAACGAGTCTGTAAATAAAATTGAGAATCGCAAGAAGTATTGCAGGTTCAAGAAAAACGGAATTAAATATATTGATTATAAGGACGCGAACTTCCTGCTTAAATTTATAAATGAGCAAGGTAAACTTCTTCCAAGAAGAATTACAGGAACAAGCCTTAAATTTCAGCGCAAAATATCACAAGCTGTAAAAAGAGCAAGACACATTGGATTGCTACCTTATGTTACTGATTCATTAAAATAATATCATGGAAGTTATACTTAAAGAAGATATAAAAGGACTAGGTTACAAGAACGATATCGTAAATGTAAAACCAGGTCACGGCAGAAACTACCTTATTCCACAAGGTTTTGCTATCCTAGCAAATGCTGGAAACAAAAAGAACGTAGGTGAGATTGTAAAGCAAGCAGCACACAAAGCTGACAAAATAAAGAAGGATGCTGAGTCTCTTGTTGAGAAAATCGGCGACATGGTTCTAAACATAAATGCCAAGGTAGGAGAAAGCGGAAAAATATTTGGTGCTATTACATCATTACAAATCTCCGATGCATTGAAAGAAAAAGGTATTCTTGTAGATCGTAAAAAAATCTCTTTCAAATCAGAGATAAAAGAGATCGGCGAATACATTGCAGTACTTGATATACATAAAGAAGTAAAACACGAAGTGAAATTCAAAGTTGTTGCTTCCTAGTACTATCCAAATCAAATTGAAAGTCCCGTCTAACAGCGGGATTTTTTTTTGCCTATGATGTTTAGAACAGAAATAAAGATAGATAAGGCCCCTTTCGAAATTGATCACTCTACAAAGATTGTTTCAATTGGCTCTTGTTTTGCCAATATGATTGGCAATAGATTTAAGACTTTAAAATTTAACGTCCAGGCAAATCCCTTTGGTATCATATACGATCCGATCTCTCAGTGTCGTCTTTTTGGACTAAGAGAAATTATAGATAGGGAGGAAAGCTACTATTCTAGAGATGGGGTGGTTTTTAATCACTATCTGCATTCTGATATTTTTGAGACAAGTATCGATGGTTTGAAAGGTAAAATTGAACAGTTAGCG
>DASVUU010000357.1:0-12708 GCA_036386935.1 Cytophagaceae bacterium
GATCACTTCCAGCCATTGAAATTGGAAGTAGGCTAATTTTTAATTCGTTGTTATCTTTTAATTTGTCGGTGATGTCAAGATCGACATAAGTAAACATACCTTCTTGAGTAAGCAATTTTTCTCCATTCAGGAAAACATGGAAATGGTAATCGATTCCCTTGGAATGAAAAAAGATCCTTTGTCCTTGTTTAGCGTCCGGCCTTTTGAAAGACGTTTTATAGGTAAAGAAAAATTGCTCCAAGGTAACAAGCTTGTTGTCCTTGTCTTTGATATTATCTCCGTACCAAATCGGTTGCTTAAATTTCTCCCCTATGATAACGTCAGCTTGAACTGCACCCGGAACCGTTGCCTTCATCCACTTCAGTGGCTGGTCATTCATAGTTTTATGGTATCCTATCTGCCAATCAAGTAACTGGTGACTTTGCCCAAACGAGGAGGAAATAAAAAGTAGCTGAAAAAGAATTAGAAACAATAATGGATTTTTCATGTTTATGACGGGATATTTTTGTCAAATATAAAGGAGGTTTCGGAGAATTATAGGATTTTCTTTAATGAAGTAAAATAAATTTATTTGTTAATGCTTGAAACACAGGCGTGCGCAATTTAAATTTCTTATCTAAACATAGAGAACCGAACTTCCGAATATCATATCTCTCAATGATATAGGGGCGTTCGTATGTTTAAAAAATTTCTTAAAAAGATAAAAAATTGAATTGATAATAAGGCGTCTAATCCATATAACTTGTCTATACAACATAGGAAATTCAGTTTAACAATCCTTCAGAAATCACTCCTATAGAATTCCAAAAATAAATTTAACCTATTGCTTCTAATCAGATCATTTGCGCCCATCATCAAACGCTTCTCTAAAGGCTCCATGGCAAAGGCTAGCTTGTCTAAACAGTCCAAAAGCCTATTCAGACGGTACTCTACATAAAGTTTCCGCAGAAGAGTATTATTAATATTTAAGCATTGACTTCTATATCATTTCACTTTAAAAGTCAAAATAGGCTGTTCCGCATAGTTTACCAAATCCTCTGAGATGCCCCCCAGCCAATGACTTCCATGATGTTGATGAGTAGAAATTGCTATAACGTCAGCGTTTACGTTGGTTGCATAGTCGGTAATGCCTATATACTCTGTAAACGCGTCCGCAATGTGAAATTCATAATTTTCAATATTGTGCTTCCGAACAAACTCTTTACATAATGCTACAACTTCAGAAGTGTCTTTTGTATAATTCATTTTAGAATTTATATAAAGTAGGTGAAGTCTAAAGTCGAATACATCCTGTAACTCCTTCAACTTTACTATAAACTCTGTTGCATCTTCTTCAAAAGACGTAGCAAAAAGAACATTCCTAAGTTCAAAATTTCCTGGAATATCTTTGACAGAAAGTACCATGCTGGTAGCATGCGAAACGACTTTTTCTGCATTAGAAGTGTTGAATATTCCCTTGAAAAAGCTACTCGAGCCTTCCGTACCCATAATTATTAAATCTGAAGGCTCGTCTGCTATTTGCCTAGTGAAATGACTATGGAGATTTCCCACTTTGATAATTGGTAAAAATCGGACGCCTACATAATTTACATCGTGAATTATGGCCTTCATTTGCCTGTCTGCAAGTTCGATGCACTTCAAGGTGTAAACGTCCTCTATTCCTTCGAAATGAGCAACCTCGCCCGCGACATTAAGAGAATGGTGATTCGTAGACTCTACGATATGCAGTAGCTCTACCGTTGCATGAGTTTTTCTTGATATTTCTGTGGCTATTGCCAGTGCAGCCTTAGTTACTTTTGAGAAGTCAGTAGGCACCAATATTTTTTTCATATTTAAAACTTGGGTGGATAATTTTTGATCAAAAGTCTAAAATAATCTTATAGAGCGAAATGAGAATCAATAGTTTAGTAGGTGATATAGATCAACTAACCTCTGCCCTCAAGTAATGTTTGTAGCTAGTCGATATGCTCAAAACCCTGATATATCAAGAGTGATGGCTAAGATTTTATCTTAACCTATTAAAACAATGATTAGTGATTTGCTGCTATACCTTTAGATTAGCAGCAGTTTGAAAGAAAAAAATTGTTAAGTATTAAAAATAGGTGATGGAAAATAGAAAACGAGATATTGTGTCGGAAGAGGATGTGAAGATAATGGTGAACACCTTCTATGATAAGGTAAATACGGATGACTTATTGGCATCTATTTTTAATGATTTTGCAGAAGTAGATTGGGCGCATCATCTGCCTCAAATGTATCAATTTTGGAATATGGTCATCTTAGACAAATTTGGATATAAAGGCCAGCCTTTCCCCAAACATATGCGTTTGCCCATTAATAAAGATCATTTCGAAAGGTGGCTGCAACTTTTCAAAGAGAACCTAGATTCTCAATTTGAGGGACCAAATGCTGAGATGGCTAAAATAAAAGCCAATAACATAGCGAATGTATTTCAGCATAAGATGGATTTGCTCTGAATAGTCATTGCTGAGAAAATTCTTCTGTATCTAAAATGGAGAGAAGATTCAAAACGCCTAGCTCTGCGACTAGGCGTTAAAGATAAAGATTACCTAGGCTTTAGATGCAATTCATCTTCTCCACCTACGGTCTTCAACCAAAGTTCCTTCTCCTCTAATTTCAGGATGTTGTAGGTTTTATCCGCCAGATTATTCTCAAGATCTAAACGAAGCTTTTCATCATTGTCTTCGAAGCTCCAAGTACCTTTGCTATCAAAGCTAAAGACTGTACCTCCGATATTAAAGTTTGCAATAAGTTTTGCATCGCCCCCTTTCGTGAATTCCAAATCATAGGCAGTATAATATTGAGTGACATCATTACCATTGCTGTATGCTTTATCGATTTTCCAATTATTTGCGATCCGCTCTTTTCTAGACCTTACGCTTATTGCTGGTCCTTCGTCGTATTTTCTACAGGCAGAAAATAAGCTCGTTATAACAATGAGCAATAGGAAAATTTTATTTGTTTTCATAAGTATTGATGATTAGGTAGTAAATGTGTTTCAAATACCACAGACCATCCAAAACCTAATTGTGCTGCGTCGAGACGAAGTTATCTTTACTGCGTTAGGTTAAAGTTCATAGTCGGCTAGGCTATTGCATAGCAACCAAGAAATAAAAACATCTAAATCCTGCAAATGTATTGTTGAAGATGATTTTGTCTATTGATCTAGACCTCCAATTGGGATTATTAAGCCGTTTAACCGTTTATTTTATTTGCTAATACTACAGGTAAATGGAGAAGGACATTTGCTATTGTATCTCTCCACCCACTTTCAGCCCGCTGGGCACTTTTGCTGGAATCTTCCTATCAAACTGATCGTCATTTAAAGAATTTAAAAATTCGACAATCAGTCTAATGTCTTTGAACTCTAGGTCCAATTCTTTTACAAGAGGATCTAATTGTGCCCTACTTACGTGAGGGTTAGGTAAGTCCTTTCCTTGCAAGTCCTCATAAAATTCTAATACGTTTTCCAAGGTTTTCAACTTGCCGCTGTGCATGTAAGGACTTGTATATTTTAGGTTCCGCAAAGAAGGCGTACGAAAAGCATAAAAGTTATTGGCCCCGGAATCAGATTGCAAGAGCTTTTCATTATCGATCACCCCAAGGACATGTAAATTATAATCCGATAACATTGGTCCATTGTGACATTTTGCGCACCCAGCATTTAGAAACACTTGTAACCCATCCTTTTCAAAGGTGGAGAGCGCTGCGCTATCTCCTCGCATGTATAGATCAAAGCGTGAATTGTTGGCTACCAAGGACCTTTCGAAAGACGCAATCGCTTTGCCCAGATTAGGAATTGTAATTGATTCGCGGTCACCGAAAGCCTTCTCAAATAGCGAATGATATTCCGGGATCGCCTTCAGACGTTTAACCATCATATTTAAGACAGAGTCCGGTCCAGCACCATGCCCTCTCATCTCTTCGAAGGATTTAATTGGCTCAAGTGCTTGCAACTCCAGGCTTTTGCTTCGCAGGTCCCAAAACATCGGAGCATTTTGCGGGTCATATTTGCCTTGGACGTCTATGCCGTTGAAGGCGGTATTCAAAATGGTTTGTGAATTGCGTTTTGTAAAAGGTATATCGTTGGGATGGGCAAATGATCGTTGGTGACCTATGCCTCGTCCATTCACCCCTATGGATATGTCTAGAGACTCCGCGTATCCAAACTCCGGATGATGGCAGGTGGCGCATGAAACATCCCTATTTCCTGAAAGTATGGGGTCGTAAAACAACATTCGTCCCAATTCTATTTTGGCAGGGTTGCTAATGTTATCTGGAGGCTCCTTATATGTTGTTGGAAGCGCGCCTAGATCATTGATGGTATTAGCCTCTCTTTTGTCTCTAGTTGTCTTTACATCATTACTGCAAGACACTGCAAGACAGTGAACACCCAGTAAGATATAGATTCGCACTAAATGGCCATTGTTTAAAAAACTTTTGATCCAAGAGCAACTAATAACCATTATTTAATTATTGGAGTGTAACCTGTAAGTTTACCTAAATTATATGTTCGACAGATTTGTAGTTACAATTCAAACTTATCAATTTACGAAACTATATAAAATAAATACATACACAGGCCATAGTAATGAACAACGTTAGAACCCTATTGCTTTCCCTCGTACTTTTAGGACCCTTCACCAATATTACGTTAGCCCAGGACGTGTTTTTAAACAAGCGTGCAAGCTGGATGGCGAAGGCCGAATCGTATAGACCCAAACTTACGGTAACACCTAAGCTGCCAATCCAGTTGGTCGACGTTGTCATAGACAGTAATGCATTTCAAGATGTAAAAGCAGTTGCGAAGTCTAATATCTCAGAGTTCTACAAAATGCAGTTTTCGAAACCTAAATCCGTAATATTAGATTTTGGTGAACACATTACTGGTACCATTAAGTTTGCCTTATCCACGACAGGTCCCGCCGATTCTCCAGCGAGGCTCAAATTTACTTATGGTGAGATTCCAGCTGACCTTTACTATTCTCTAGACACGTTGAAACCAACCATCACAAGGGCTTGGATTCAAGATGAAGAAGTTTACGTTGACGTTCTTCCCAACACCATCAGACTACCAAGACGTCATAGTTTCCGATATCTTAAAATTGAGCTCCTCTATTCGGTGGGCTTTACCTTTAATTTTTCGGAAGTTAGTTGCGCAGCAGTTTCCTCAGCAGGCTTAAATAAATTTCCTGATACTGAACAAATGCCATCCCTGTTTAAGGAAATCAACAAAGCTTCTAGAAATACTCTGAAAGAATGCATGCAAACAGTTTTAGAAGATGGTCCTAAACGAGACCAGCGCATCTGGATAGGAGATTTTAGGCTACAGGCGCTCGCCAACTACTATTCGTTTAAAAACTTTGATATAGTAAAACGTGGATTCTACTTGTTTGCTGCAACTGTAGCAAAGTCAGGACTTCTTTATGGGACTGTTTTCGAGAAGCCGATTGTGCGACCACAAGAGCACCATCCTATAGACTATTGCTTGTTATATAACACTTCCCTGCTTGATTATTATGAGCAAAGTCATGACCTAGAAACCTTGGAAGATCTATGGGAATTGGCTAAGAAGCAAGTGGAAATAGTTGCACCTCATGTTGATGAAAAAGGATTAATCGTGCTTGCGCCTACTTGGTGGAGCTTCGTAGATTGGAATGCATCACTCGACAAACAAGTTTCTATGCAGGGACTCGTCATCTCTACATTCGAATCTACCCTTAAAATTGCCAAACTACTTAAAAAAGAACACGAGCTCCCAAAATTGGAAGGCCTGATCACAAAAATGCGGAAGGGAGCCAAAGAGAATTATCTTGACTCCCAAGTAAAGTTGTTTGTAAGCGGAAAGGATCATCAGGTATCAGTGGCGTCGCAAGTTTGGATGATACTGGGAGGTGTGGTAACACCAAATGAAGGGAGATTACTTTTAAAGAAAATAAATTCAACCAGCTCTATAAAACCTGTGTCCCCTTACATGTACCACTATTATGTAGAGGCTTTGATAAAATGCAAGATGTACTCTGAGGCGCGTGACTTCATTGCAAAATATTGGGGCGGTATGATCAAAAAGGGGGCAGATACATTTTGGGAGGTGTATGATCCTGAGAATGAATTTTTGTCTCCTTATAATTCTTTCTTGTTAAATAGCTACTGCCACGCATGGAGTTGCACCCCCGTATACTTCCTGAAGAAATATGAAAAAGAGTTAAATTTGAAAACCCATTAGGTACAATCATTTCTGGTTCATACTACAATGCTATTTTTTGGACACCTTGCCTTTCTTGTAAAGAAGGGTATCTACGGAGTATTTTCCCGCTCCGGCAAGCAGCAAAGTCACATAAACTAACAGATAAAGAACAGCCATCTCCTTTTTTCCAAACTCATCGGCGGCATGAATAATAAATATCGCGACTGCCATTGTAGTCAATAGTGGAATCGTCGCAAGACGAGTGAAGAAGCCGATTATTAATAGTACAGAACATACAACCTCTGCAAAAACTGCCAAGGCTAAAGAAGGCCCCATGCCTATTCCAAAGGGATCAGCAAATGCCACTGGATCAGGCCCAAGTAGTTTTGTCAATTTACCCAGCCCGTGAGTAAGCATACACCCGCCTATTACTGCTCTGTTTATTAGTAAAGCAAAGTTGATGGTGCCGTTATAATTTCCTGGATTTAGTAATTTCTTGAACATTTTTAAAATTGTATTTAAGTCCTTTGTAGCTTGTTACCTTAATGCCTCTTTTTATTCATCCTAAAGAGAAAATCTGCATTTTTGTTCTTGGGATCATGCGTATTCCCTCTATTTTCTTACTAACCTCACCAACCACTAAAAACCCTGGTCTTGTGTTAATTGAGCAGAAATTATTTATCTAAAAAACATCAAATGTGGAGTGGATAGGAATGGTATTATACGGTAGTAATTTCTATAAATGGTAATAATGAGTACCATGTTGTCTTGGTCAGAAAATTAACCCAAACCCCCACTGATTCTGTTAAATAACAGTTCACCGCGGAAATTAAGCTTTTTTCCAAGAGCCATCCGAGTTCCCTTTTGGTAATTTTGAAAGTTATTGGCTTCCAAAAATTGGGTGGCCGATTCATTTTCTTTTGGTACAATTGACACAGTTCGTTCTTTCATACGATATTTTAGTAGTCCAATGCCTGCAATCGTGTTATTTGCAACAACTAGCCCTTCATTTAATGTTGGCAGATAGAAGCCCAGCAGCGTATTACTCTCGCAATAAACAATAGCGTTGGGCAAATGTAAGGTTACCAACTGGTGCCGGTCTTCACCTGAAATCTTTCTATCCAAGTCCAATATTTCATTGAAAAAAACGTTGCCGACTGGCTTAAAAACGTTGTGTTCTAACTCGCAGCTGTGAGGTGTATCAGATCTAAAGAAATTATATTCAGTGATTTGTTCGAAACCAAACTTCTTATACACTGGCGCGCCCAGCTCCGTAGCAATGAGAGATATTGACGGGCATCGATTCTTATCTATCCTTTGCAAAAGAGCGTCGGTAATTTTGGTCCCATATCCATTATTCCTGTAATTTTTATTTACAATGATGTGCGCCAACCAGGCACTTGATCTGTGGAAGATGGCAGTCCCAATCGCTAATGTATTGTCACCATCTGACATCTTTATCGGGGAACAGAAGCCACTGCTTATATAAAAATTGAAATGTGGTATTATATCAGGCCAACCTTCCGGCTGCAGATCTTTGAGAGATTCGAGATCCTGTAATGTTACTTCTGATATTTTCATTCTTTGCGTATTTTCTAATGTCAATAAAAGAATAGCTATGCCTTGCGAGTGCCGTGTAAGTAGAAAACTCCTCTGCTTCAGTTGATTGACATCAGCCTCTTTCCAATCTAAGAAGTAAGTTAAAAATACCTGGACCTTACACAGAATATTACATAAACCAAAGGCAGGTCTAACAACGCATAAACCTCTTAGCTAGACTTTAAATCCCTTTTTAATCCCCTCTGCGTACCAATACCCACTTTGCTTTATCGTTCTTTTGAGGGTCTTGAAATCTGTATGCACCAAGCCCAATCTAGACCACGCGCCCCATTCATAACTATCCATCAAAGTCCAAACGATATAGCCTTTCAATTTGATACCCGAGTCCAGAGCATTTTTGCAAGCTTTAAGTGATCGAGCAATGTAATCAATGCGATCTTGGTCATATACTTGTCCAGACGATGAGACCATATCTGAATAGTTGTTCCAACCGTTCTCTGTGATTACTATTTCCGGCTTATTATATTTCGTATCCAGCTGCTTAAGAAGCTCCAAAAATTTTCCCGAATCATCTCTTTGACCTAAATACAAGTCCTTTTCCGGCGAGGAAGAGTTGACCTCATAAGGCCACCATCCCTGACTGTTTTGTTGCACTATATTAATATGGTAAAAGTTGACACCAATATAGTCTATTGGTTGACTTATTATTTCCATGTCTCCCGTTTCAATGTGAGGCAATATCAAACCTTTTTCTTTGTACCAATTCCAAGCAAGCTCAGGGTATTTACCTTTCATAATTGGTTCTATAAACCAATCGTCATGACAAGAATTAATTCTCTCCGCAGCCTTTATATCTTCTGGACTTTCCGTCAATGGATAGGAGGGCTCAAAAGCAACACTTATCCCAATCTTTCCCTTTAGATTTAACTTTCGAAATTCCCTTACTGCTTTCCCATGCGCCAGGTGTAAATGGTGCGATACCAAAAGTGCAGTGTTGATGTCTTTGATACCTGGAGCAAACTTACCCAGAAAATGGCCCATGAAGGAGATCACCCAGGCTTCGTTGTGGGTGCCCCAATAGGAAACTTGATCGCCTAACTCCGTAAACAACAATTTTGCGTATTGGGCAAAATGGTCGGTCGTCTCTCTATTCGCCCATCCTCCCCTGTCTTGCAGCTTTTGAGGCAAGTCCCAATGGTTTAAAGTAGCCAGGGCTTGAATATTATTAACAGCAAGGAGTTTGACTATTCTTTTATAAAAATCTAAGCCTTCTTGATTTACCTTACCCGCTCCATCTGGAAAGATTCTAGGCCACGAGATTGAAAATCTATAAACATTCACATTCAATTTTTTTAAGAGCGCAATGTCTTCTTCCACCTTGTGGTAATGGTCACAAGCGATGTCACCAGCGACCTTAGTATTGCCAGGCACATGGCAGAACCTATCCCAAATAGACTCTCCTTTGCCACCCTCCTTCCATGCGCCTTCAATCTGATAAGCAGATGTTGAGACCCCGAATAAGAAATTTTTAGGAAAATGGAGCAATTTGTCGTCTTCCTTTGAGAGAGAAACAAAAGGAGTAAGCATAGAAAGCGAGGCGGCTTTTAAAATTTTCCTTCTTATTGGGTCTTTCATTTAGCTAACAATTAATAAAGTTATCAGCAAACATATTTAAAATACATATAAATAGAGTAGACAAGCACATTTTAAAAGTTCATACTACCCAGAGGCTATGTAGCACCCAAAACTTTTTATTTAATACTGTTGCTTTTTCATTCTTAGAAGGCGCCAAAGGGACCTAAGGATTGTAGCGAAGATCACCTAGCGAAGGTTTAATCGCCTGTTTTAAAATAAATATATTTTAAAAATCAGCAGCCTTGGCTTAGTGGAACCACAAAAAGCAATGATTAAAATAATACCTGAAACTATTTTTCTAATTGAGGCACTAGTGCTTAAGCAGTATCCTCTATTTTTTAGCTTTCTATTAAAGAGCTGCTTCATAAAAACATCGATGTATTATCACCTATGTTATTAGCGGCTAAATAGTATAATCTAAATGTTAAAATACTAATAATCAAATTTTTATGTGATAATAATATTGGCTAATATATCTTTTCTTCCTATAATTGCAGTATTCCGTTAATTAATTGGATGATCCCCAAATATCAAAAGGCTGAGGAGTGCCTTGTGTTCCTAGACCAAGGCAGTTCAAGGAAGAATAATAGATCATTACGATTGAGTACATTGTCCGTTTTCATCCATTATTTGTACATCTACTTATCGGGTTTGTCACATTGTGGTTATTGCTTGAATTGGTAAACCTTTCAAAAACTTAACTAGTCTGTTGACAACAGTTGTTTATTATATTTTAACAAAAACTTAAAATTTTAACGGTGCAAAAACAAACCTCAACGAAAAGCCGAAGGGGCTTTATCTCTAAAGCCACAGCTGGATTTATTGGTGGTACAGCCATTCTGGCAACCAATGCTATAGCCGAAGAATCAACCTTAAATCAGATAGAAATCAGAGGCCTCGATGACAAACACATTTACTCTCCAATAGAAAAAATTAAACTTATTATCCCAGATGCCCTCACCATATCAATTTATGATGGCAAGGGCAACCTTTACGCAGAAACAAAGAAAACAAAGGAATTTGAATTTAGAGTTTCTGGTACTTTAGGAAATCATATCGTTGTTGTTACTGATAGGAAAGGGAGAGAGCAAGGGCGGAGATCATTTAGGGTAACGGCAAAAACCCGTCTAGAGGATGCCTCTGGAACCTATTCGAAGCTTTTCCGCCAACTATATTGGACGATGATAGGCTCTGAGGAAGGAGCGGACATGGGGCGTGGAGGAGAAGCATTCCCTTTCTATGTAGAGGGAGAATTTTATTTCACGTTCGTCCCATGGTTGAGAGACCACGTCCATACGCTCAAAGGAATGAAATACTTTTATCCTAATATAAAGTCGGCAATAGAGCTATTCGCTAGGTACCAGCGGGAAGATGGACTTATTTGGGATAATTTTTATCGGAGAACGAAAGAACCAAATATGTGGGACAAACGATTTTCCTATGGAAATTTCATCCAGCCAGTAGACAACTATAAGTTTGAGTTTAAACGCATCCCCGTGGAGGCTGACATGGAGTTCATTTTCATTGAAGGCGTGTACTTTACTTGGCAGGCATCCGGTGATACAGAATGGATGATAGGTAAACTAGACAATGCTTTACGGGCCGTTAAGTATTGCACCACCGACCCCTATAGATGGTCGACAAAATATCAGCTTATAAAACGTGGATTCACGATCGATACTTGGGATTTTCAAAGCAAGCAAGATGCTGCAAATACAGGTGACGATGAGATGATAATTGATAAAGAAAAAACTCAATTTGGGGTCATGTTTGGGGATACTACCGGATTAATAAATGCCTGTGATAAGTTGGTGATCATGCTAAACATCGCTAACCGTAAAGAGGAGGCGAACACAATTAACCAATTAGCTGTCGACATGCAAAAGCGATTGGATGCCTTAGCTTGGAACGGAAAATTCTATACACACCATGTTGCGGAGGACCCAACTTATAAAAGGGACCTAGGGGCAGATTTGAATGAGTCTTTCTCCCTCTCTAATTCCTATTCGTTGAATAGAAATATAGGTCACGACAAATCAGTCAGTATCATAAAAAAATACTACGAACTTTATCAAAATAAACCAGACAATGCACCAGGAGAATGGTATGGTATATATCCGCCATTCAGCAAAGGATTTGAAGGCACATGGGAATATGTTAACGGAGGCGTATTGCCATTAGTGGCTGGAGAGCTCGCACACGGTGCGTTTGACAATGGCTTTGAAGACTACGCGATAGATATACTTGGCCGAGTGAGCCAGTTGGCTTCAAAGTACAACGATTTTCTACATGGCTCATTTAAGGGTAGAGTTCCAGAAAAACCGGAACGCACTTTCGAAACCATTACGCTCGACAAATATGCCAATGTAAGCTTTTCAGGCACAACTTCATCCGGCGCCATCCCTTGGACAAACGAAGGAACCAACGATTTGCATGAAATGGTAACAGGAAAACAAACTCTTCTAAATATTCCTTTTCAGATAAGCAATCCTCAAACTAATGGCAATAGAGGCTGCATCGGCATAGGCACAGAAAAAGGGTATTTGCCAATCGCCAAAATCCCTTTCAATAAAAAGGCTGCCTCCATCTATTTTCTTCATACTAAAGCAGGTCCCTCTAGTGCAGGGTTTGTTACTATAGTTTACAAAGATCTTAGCATACATTCAGATGAAATAAAAGACAACAAAATAGATGGATGGTGGGCACCCACTTCTACTACAAAGTTCAAAGTCGCTTGGAAAGGCCACAATGGAAAGGCACCTTTTGTTGGTGTTGGTATCTATGGATTGGACAATCCTCACCCTGAAAAAGAAGTAAAAGAAATAATCCTTGAGAATGCCAAAAGCACTGACACAAAGTGGTTCATACTTGGGATTACATTGAGTGACAGCCCCGTCTATTTCAAACCCGACGAAAGGTCTTACGGAATCCCTGACCGTTGGGGCGCGGCTGCTTGCATGTACGCACTAGCAGAGGGACTTGTAGGTGCCGTTGATACGTCTATGGCATTTGAATCAGCCAAAATATCCCCCCGATGGGCTGCTACTAAAGAAACGAAAGCAGAAGCGGTATTTAAATATGAGGCATCGGATGGATACCTAGCTTATCAATTTGATAGGGAAGGAAACCAACTCCGATATAATGTTTCTTCTAGTGCGAAGCAAAGGACCTACGAAATACTATTGCCTCAAACTAAGTCTGCAACTGCTCTCAAGGTGAATGGGGTGCCGGTGGTCTTTAGAAATAAGAAAATTGAAAATAGCCAATATCTCTGCTTTGATAGTAGTACCAATGGTAACGAGAAC
>DASVUU010000358.1:0-1822 GCA_036386935.1 Cytophagaceae bacterium
TCGTACAAATGCTCAGGATTAATAGCATGTCCCTCATATCGAACCTCAAAATGAAGGTGAGAGCCTGAACTTCGACCAGTGTTTCCCCCAAGCCCAATCATATCCCCTGCTTTTACAAGCTGCCCTATTTGAACCTCTGGCCGGGTTAAGTGACCATAAAGTGTCTCTAATCCATTGTAATGCCTGAGAAGAACATAATTCCCGTAACCTCCCGGATCATTATGGGAAATTCTTACAATGCCGTCGAATGTTGCTAGAACAGGATCCCCTGTTTCTAGATCTAGATCTATTCCATAATGCCATCGGGTATGGCGCATGCCAAACTCAGATGTCGAGGCACAAAGGCTCAAAGGCATTGACCAATTGAAGCCAGATAGACTATCGTATAATGCAATACTTAAAGTATCGTCGAATTTAGAGCCATCTTTTTTATATGGATTGATAGTACGTGAATCCCAGATTGCAAAGTATTCAGCAATAGTTACCCAAACAGAGTCGAAGCTTAGTTGCTCGCTAACTTCCACGATACTCAAATCTTCGTCACTAAAACTGTTTGTATCTTCTTCTACCAGGCTACGCTCCTTTCCAGGATCAAACTCATAGTTATTGATTTTGGAGTTGCTTCTAAACTCCTCCTCAAACAAAACTTCAGAGGTATCAAGGCTGGAATATTTAATGGAGGGCGCCTTAATATTTAAAAAATCTTTGCCTTTTTTCTTTGTGTCCTGCGCGTAGAGTTGCGCCGAAACAAATAAAAAGAACAATAACCAAATTTTCTCCAACCTCATTCCTTAATCTTTCTATTTAGACGCTAAATATCTTTCAGCATCAAGGGCAGCCATACAACCCGTACCAGCCGCCGTCACTGCTTGTCTGTAGACATGATCTTGTGCATCACCACAAGCAAAAACACCCGGTACATTTGTAAATGAAGTTCCAGGTGTCGTTTTGATATAGCCGCTCTCATCCATCCCGAGCCAGTTCTGAAATATTTCTGTATTTGGTTTATGCCCAATGGCGACAAAAAATCCTTGTATTTTAATCTCTCTGATCTCGCCCGTTGCAGTGTTTTTAATTCTTGCTGCTTTGACTTCATCATCTCCAAGGATCTCTTCGGTTTCTGAACTCCACAAAACCTCAATGTTGGGGGTGTTAACTACCCGGCTTTGCATAATTTGCGAGGCTCTCATTGAGTCTTTTCTGACGATCATATATACCTTCTTGCATAGCTTTGACAAATATGTAGCCTCTTCGCAAGCGGTGTCTCCTGCTCCGACGATCGCGACATCTTGTCCCCTAAAGAAGAATCCGTCACAGACGGCACACGCAGAAACACCTCTTCCATTCAACCTCAATTCCGAGTCTAACCCTAGCCACTTCGCTGATGCCCCAGTAGCAATAATTACCGCATTTGAAATAATGGTATGTGTTTCATCAATGATTACCTTATGTTCTGGACCAGTAAAGTCGACTCCAGTAGCCATCCCAAATCTTATGTCTGTCCCAAATCTGGTTGCCTGATTCTTGAGATCTTCCATCATTTGAGGACCCATAATTCCCTTTGGGTAGCCTGGAAAATTTTCTACATCATTGGTGATCATAAGTTGGCCCCCTGGCTGAGCTCCCTGATACATTAGGGGTTTTAAACCTGCTCTCGCTGCATAAATAGCGGCAGTATATCCTGCTGGTCCTGATCCTATAATGACACACTCAACTTTTTCTTCAGACATAGCTTAATATTGATACTTGAATGGCAAAACTATTAAAATTTAAGGAATATATTAAAATCTTAGTTCCAATCACTATAAAAACCTCAGTGTAG
>DASVUU010000359.1:0-11057 GCA_036386935.1 Cytophagaceae bacterium
TTAAAGAAATGTACGCTAAATACAAAAATATTAAGGCGAGTGAAAGATAATTCTATCCGAGTTGCGAGAAGCGGAGCATTTCTTATATGCCTTCAGAAATACATTTTTTAATTTAGTCCTGTTATGTCAATTTAACGGTTATATATTTCTAGAAAACATATATATCTTTTCGAGAAGAATCTCTAATCGATTATTGCCTAATAGGGCCAAGCAGAATTTAGACACTTGAATTCTGGCTCTAGAGCATACATCTCCATGCTATCGAAATGTGTCTTCTTACGACCTGCAAGTGAAATAAATTATCCCAGCCTTGGATTATTTAAAGGCAACTCTCCCCCAAAAATTAATACATAGGAAATATATTAACTGGATTCAAATCCTTGGCGCTATACTAAAACGAGATTTTTACGTTGAATGGTTTTTAAATGGATTGGGTGCATCCGTATCGTTCAACACTTATTTTTGATATATGAAGAAAACTCTTCCTGCAACGTGCGCTTTGGCTTTATCATTTTTACAGATTCTAACGTCCCTTGCTCAATCCGACACAATGATTGTCTATGATGTTGTTACAAAACAGATTAAAACCATTCCCCCTGTTTTATTTGACCCAGAGATTAATTTTGAGCAAACATCCTTCTCGCATGGCAGCTTGGATGGTACCACGTACCTCCCACTTTCTCTGCCCACGAGCAATGTTATAAACGGAACACAGTTTAGTGATCTGGTACCGGCCGCGAAAGTCTTTAATCTAACTGACTACCCTATTCGTACAGCCATAAAGATGATGCGCTACGAATATGGCACATTAAAGAATAATTGCTCTGGAACTTTGGTAGGGCAAAACTTTGTATTAACTGCCGCGCATTGTTTACTCGGAAGAGGCACAAAAGATTGGTCCAGCGACAGTATTTTAGTGGCACCAGCATACAATAATGGAAGCTTCCAACCTGGACTAGAAACTAGCATGGTCAAGAAATACTATATTTTTAAGGATTTTTACGAAGGAACAGAATTTACTGACATCGCACTTTTGGAATTGGAAAAACCTATAGGCAAAGAAATAGGTTGGATGGGCATTGGGTTTCATGTCGATGATTCATTCTTTGCCAATAATACTTTTCATAAGTTAAGCTATCCTGGCACTGTCCACCCTTATGATACAACTAAAAAGTACAATGGGGATACCTTATATTATGATTACGGCAAGATAACTCATGTCAGAAATGGAATAGGCGTAATAAATCATTATGGCGGGGTGCCAGGGCAAAGCGGAAGCTCTTTCTTTCACACGGACAACGCGAACTATTATTCGGTTGGGGTGGCGGTGTGGTCTGCGGACTACTGGCATCAAACGATTGATCAAAAGATCTTCTATCAGTTTAAGAACATTATTAACGGGAATATTGCTGCAACCGCGCAAGAAAACCAATTCGAGAATAAATTTGCGATCTATCCAAATCCTACCAAGGGTCTTATAAGCATTAAGGCTAACTCTGGAACAGCCGACGAGTATATTTTATCCATCAGTGATCTCCAAGGTAGGGAGCATTATTTCAAGAGCGTTTCATTTGACAATATCATTTCTATCAACTTGCCCGAACTATATAATGGCACCTATCTACTGACTCTGAAAAGCAAGGATGGGATGTTTGTAGAAAAACTCGTGCTCCAGCGTTAGACAAGAAGGTCAATTCTAATAGAAATGAACAATAATCCAGGCGTTGAATGGCCGTATTTATTCAAAACAGATCATTAAATTATTCACCGTTATTACTGGAAACGCTAAGAGTTTTTCCACTATGCGGCGTGCTGAGATACCCCATTCATATTTGGTGCGTACCTCAGCATGACCTTTTAGAAAAGGGTTTTAGCTTGCCGAGGTCTGCTTTGGAGATTGTCGCTATTCCTAAACAATTATTATGATCGTACTTAAAATCTATCATACGCCGCCCACCAAAACACAAATGTTATTTCTATTAAAAGCAAGTCCGTAACCTCCCCTACTCCTTTGCAGACCGCTATAAATTCTCACATTGGCATGCGTTCATTTGACCAAATAGACTCGAGCGTTTGAATGTGAGAGTGAATATTGTCACAAATTTGTGATCATTGACTTATTCCTTCAATTGTTTTATTTCAAAAGTCTTGTTATTAGATCTAATTCATTTCATGGAAAGCTTTGCCTGGCCGATTGGAAAAGATGGCTAAATTCCATTCTTATATACTCTCCATATCTCCGTTGCAAGCCGTTCTGCCTCGTCGCCCCTAGCAACTTATGGAAAGGTCAAATCAATCACCTTAGTTGTTTTGCTATACCAGAATGAAGAGGTGAGCGGGTAACGGTGCTATTGGTTTGCATCAGCCTCTGGCAAGGGAGAACTTTCAAGCATCGTCACCACTAATATTATTCAAAAGCTCCCTACTTCGAGCTCTACGCTTCAATATGGGGGCTGAGGAGTACAGAGCGTCCCAAAAAAATCTAATTTTTTCACCCTGCGTGATATTGATCGAGATTAGATTGGTTTACCGTTATTCTTTATTACGCAATAATCATTTAACACACTCAGCTAAAGGTAAACGGGAATTGATGCTCGTGAATGATAGGTTTAATTAACAACGAGTCGGTTGAGACGCCACCGATATACTGCATTATTGAAATTTCGGGAAGACATTCATCTTTCAATTTCCGAAGTCTAATATACCGTTATTCCTCTGCGAGCCAACAGTGCAATAAAACTAAATTTTTTAGTATATAGGTAACAAATGTCTTTGAACATGCTAAAGCCAACGGTAACAGCAATACTTAGAAATTATGGCTCAGCGATAGATGGTCACTGTTATTTCCAATTAAATTGGTCCTGAAAAAGTAACCGTGCAAGATCGGTTTAGAGTAGTTCTTCTACAAAGCATGGCAATTTGACGGCAACAATGGATTATTTTTTAAAATAATTTAACCGATAGGCAACCAAATATATCTAGCACCGTAGCATACAAAAACACCTAAAACACAATAAGATTGCCATTACCGGGCATAAAAAAAGAACCGTTTTTTTCAAATAATAAAAATAACGGATCCCAACAAGATCGCTAGGTATTGGCTTTTAGAGAAACGTTCACTAAATTTACTTAAAATTTTATTTAATTTAATCCAATATTAATCCAATGAAAGCTACGAAAGACGAATTTCCAAATGAAAAGTGGAAGCCTGTTGAAATTAAGAACCTAGAAGCTTCTGAAAAATATGAAGTCTCAAATTACGGTCGAGTAAAAAGCTTCAAGGTAGACAAGGAAGAAGGACGTATTATAAAAGGAACTTCCGCTCAAGGACACAAAGTAATATCGGTTCAATTAAAAAAAGGCAAGTTTCAGACGGTTTATGTCTACAAATTAGTTGCTGAATATTTCGTCGGTAAACGCACTGATGCTACTGAGTTCGTTATTCATCTCGACTATAACAAAGAAAACAATCATTTCAAAAATTTGAAATGGGCTACAAAAAAGCAATTTGACGATCATCAAAAAGAAAACCCTGACAAGCCTCAGCGAGTGATCACCAATAGCAAGCTTACAGTAGCAAAAGTAAAACAGATTAAGAAAATTTTACTTAAAGACAATGTTAAATTGTACCAAGTTGCAGCGAAATTTGGCATTACACATACTCAATTAAACCGTATCAGAAGCGGCGAAAACTGGGGTTATGTAACTATTGACTAATTTTTCATTCCTATAAATTACAATCCTAAACGTCATTCATTGAACGTTTAGGATTTTTTTTGACTTCCCCCTTTTTTTTAAATTGGTCTTTCTCAGGTTGTACACCCTTCTTTGTTCCCCATATTTTTTTTAATGGAAGCGTGCAAAACAAAAAGTCTTAGTTTACCTCAGCACGTTTTATTGGAAACTAAATTTACCTTGCACTCGTAGCACTTTTGATAAATCGAAAAACTTCAATGTTTCGTCCGCAAAGATCCACCATTGAACTAAGTAACGCTGCCATAAGATCTTAATTAATGATTAAATTATTTTATAAGCTAATTGACTCTAATGACCCTTTTACAATATGGGTCAATTCGATCTCAGATTTGATAATTGCTATATCGTGTTTTATAATACCTTTTATTCTCATCTATATAATGCGTCGAAGAAAAGACGCCCATTACAACGGCCTTATATATTTTTTAGCAATCTTCATTCTAGGATGTACTATCACCCATCTGATCTACGTGGTCAATGTGTGGAATCCTACATATCAGGTCGAATCGGTGATAAAGGTGATGATAGCCCTAGCTTCAGTAGGGACTGCCGTAATGCTTATGAAAGTTACTCCTCAACTTATCCAAACTCAAGATCTAGATGAATTAGATAGGATCAGCTATGAGTTGGACGAGAAGATCCGTCTACTTAAAGAAAAAGATAAAACAATACTGCTTCTTAAAGCTGCTCAAAATACGGAAACCATTCAAAAAACGGTAAGCGAAGAACAATTCCATGCTTTGGCTGACAACATACCGAATCTTGCATGGATTGCCAATGGAGAAGGTTGGATCTATTGGTATAACAAACGATGGTATGAATATACAGGAAAGACTCCTAGCGAAATGGAAGGTTGGGGCTGGCAGTCAGTGCACGATCCAGAAGTTCTACCTGGTGTCCTAGACAAGTGGACCTCCTCGATAAAGACTGGAGAGCCCTTCGACATGATATTCCCATTGAAAGCTGCAGATAAGACGTTTCGACCATTTCTGACAAGAGTGGTCCCAGTAAAAGACCAAGCCGGCACCATTACAAATTGGTTTGGCACAAATACTGATATCTCCGACAGAGTGCAAGCCGAAGAATTGCTAAAGGAACAAAATAAAGAACTGGTGCAATTTCGTGAGCTGGCGGTTGACGAGATGCAAAATAAGACCCAGCTCCTCAATGGTATACTGCAATACGCGCCAGTTATTGTATATAAGATAAATAGTGAGGGCACAATTACCAATGCGATGGGATCGGGCATCAAGTCAATTTCCCCGCAAAAAAGCATAGATGGCATGAGGGTCGAAGACCTTTCCCTGGATATTTCTATAAATAAGATCTACAACGATGGTGAAAATTTTAGGTCTTATATCTCGCAGGGTATGCTCAATGGTAGAGAATGGTATTTCGACAATTATTTCTTCCCTGACCGCGTTAGCAATAATGGCGGAATAATTGGGATTGGGATGGAGATTACGGCCCAAAAAGAAATTTCCAAACAACTGAACTACGAAAAAGAAAGAGCCCAGAATGCCAGCTATTTTAAGACCAGATTTTTGGCAAATATGAGTCATGAAATAAGAACACCGTTAAACGCCATTATGGGATTTGCCGAGGTACTCACAAAACAAGAATTAGAAAGAGAAAAGCAAAAGGAATACCTAAACCATATCAACTCCTCGGGTAGCCTGTTGCTGAAACTTATTGGCGATATATTAGACCTTAGTAAGATTGAAGAAGGAAAACTTTCGCTTCAGGATGAAAGCTTCTATTTCAAAGAAGTATTATCCTCAGCCATTCTTCCTTACAAATTTAAGGCGAATGAGAAAGGCCTTACATTTTCACTTCACTTTGATGAGTTTATCCCCGACTACGTTATTGGGGATTGCTATAGGATAAAACAGGTGGTAATTAACTTGATAGGTAACGCCCTTAAATTTACTGAGCAGGGAAAAATTAACATATGGTTTTCGAACGAAACTAATAGCAACACTAAAGAAGAGTGCAATATTACGATTAAAATAAGTGACACAGGGATCGGTGTAAATGATGAAAATAAGAAAGCAATCTTTCAAAGTTTCACCCAAGCAGATTCCACGGTAGTAAGGAAATATGGCGGCTCTGGTTTGGGGCTTTCAATCGTGAAGCAGTTGGTAGATAAAATGGGTGGGGAAATTTGGGTGGAAGACAATCATGAGGGGCAGGGATCAATATTTTTTGTCACTTTAAAATTAAAAGTCGACAATTCTAAAACTAAACCACTTTTATCTGACAAGGGCCCGAGCTTCCAAAAACTATCTTTCAAAAATGAAATAAAAATCCTAACCGTCGAAGACAATCCAATCAACCAGGATTTAGTAGCCATCGTGCTCAAAAGCCTAGGTGCCAAAGTCGATTTTGCAAATAACGGTGTTGAGGGCATCGAAAAGTTTAAACAAAATACTTATGACCTAATCTTGATGGATGTCCAAATGCCAGTAATGGGAGGATTTGAAGCGACGCGTATTATCCGAACGATGAATGCTTCGATTCCAGTGATTGGGCTAACTGCGAACGTATATAAAGAGGACATCGACAATTGCAAAGCTGCAGGAATGACCGATCACCTTGGCAAGCCTTTCAGCGAATTTCAAATGTATACAACTATTAGCAGATGGGTCGAAGATAGAAATTGATAAGAAAGAATTGACCATCTTTAAATCAATGTCCTTGCAAGCACCAAGCAGTCATACAGAGAAGGTTTGTACATTGTTAGTTCTAATATTGTCAAATTTCGCCTACTAACTTATTGTGCATATTAAAGAAGCGTGTTTCATTTACTGGTAACGTAAGCCGTCTGCCAATTAATGGATACTGCGCCATTGATCACAAGAATACTCGATCCCACGTTTGCACTTGACCAAATAAACCCTGGCTTAGGCTTCTGAGTGATCCGTCCATGCAAATGTAATGCTATACCTGAAAGCTAATTATTGACAACCTCAGCTTAAGCCTATCAAGGCAGTAGAGTCTACCGTACCAGGAGTTTTTTTAACTTGAAAACCTACCATTGCTTGTCAGTTTGTTGCGACATTCCTTAAATTTAAATTAATACTTTTATATTGCAGCGCTAACATAAATAACCCTATAATAGTCATCGCTAAAAGACTAGGCTAACCTAATGAGAAACTATCTATATCTTAAGTTCATTGTTTCCGCCCTTTTTGTTGCAACAATTGCAATTGGTTGTAAAAAATATGAAGAGGGTCCTACGATTAGCTTAAGGTCAAAAAGAGCAAGAGCTACTAATGTATGGCAGGTGGAAAGAGCATTTATTCAAGGACTTGATTCTACAGCAAAATTTTATGGATACCGACTAATTATGACCAAAGAAGGATATTATTCCTTTTCGCCGCCCCCGTTATGGGCTGTAAGTTTCAGTATCATTGGAAGTTGGGAATTCTCCAAAGATAAAAAAAGTATCTACATCCATTATAAAGACGCCGCTAATAAGGAAGTCAAGTTAGAGTATAGGATTTACAAGTTAATGGAAAATGAATTTTGGGTTTTTGATGCAGCCAGCAAGCTGGAATTTCGATTTATCCCGGCTTAATATCTTCCAAGGTAGTATCGTAAGCTTAACTTCCATCCTATTGTATAAAAGCTCTCAACTACCACCGGCTTTTTATCATACACCGACCCAACAAAATATTTGATCTCTGGTCCGCTCAATAACATCAATCTTTTTTTCAGTTTGTACGTCACCACCGGTGAGAAAGTAAGGTCAAGAATAGTTTTGCGGTACTCAATTTCATTTTGCAGTATTGGCTTTGTTAATGCTGCATCACTGAAGAATGGTGGCGCTTCGGAAACAAAGTTAAAATAATATCTTGTTTGATAATTTTGATGATAACGAGAACCGCCCGACCCAAGAAATAAACTGATAGAAATTCCTGAAGAAACGCTGTATCCGAATTTGCCACTACCACCCTGGAAATTTACGTGGAAAGGAATGCTCAGATAATTGATGTTTGCAGAATATCTGAAGGACGAAGTATAGCCTTTTGACGGATCTAAAGTATTTATTAAGGAATCTGTATGTATCCCTGATTTATTAACGGTGCTCAAGGAAAAGCCCGTTGCAATAGATATCTGAGGAGTAAGATAATAATTCACCTTCAGGCCCATCGTATATCCTAATTCTGGTTTTCCGTAGGTGTTTTTGATCCCAAGATTTTCTTCTGTGTAGTTGTCGCTGGTCATTTTCCAATATGAATATTCAGGGGATACAACTAAATCGACACCAAACCTTGGAAATAATCTTATTCTCTTCTTTACTTTATAAAAACCTTCTTCATTCTTCTTTACCTGAAGCTGTAAGGTAGAATCATTTCGAAGATAAGTCGTATCTGTTGCCCTACCGTCTTGATAATTTTCATAGATAATTTCAGTCTTTATAATGGGTTTGAAGAAATCTGCTATGCTCACGTGTTGCTTTCCCTTTGCGTAAGGTCCTCTACCAATAGTGGTTACAGTAATTGAATCCTGTGACCGTGCTATTTTTCTTTTATCCTTCAGTCCCAATGAATCAATCGTTTTACTAGAAACTAAAACGATTTGTTCCTTTAAAACATAATAGCTTACCTGTGTATTTAAAAATAGTTGATTAAGTGCTTGCTTCAGTGGCTTATTTTTAGCGTAGGCGTATACTTTGTTACTAAGAGGAATGTCGTCATTTATATAGGCAAAATTAAGCTTATACCGGCCTTCAAGGTCCTCTAAAGCCTTTTCAATCGGCAGGTTCTTATAATAGAAAGAAATAGATAAATTAAGGGTAGCAACAGGCTCCTCTTTTTGTTGTCCAAAAAGTCGGAAAATTGCCAGCAAGTGGAGGATTATATATATTAAAAATTTTATACCAGTAGTCTTTAAACTACAAGTATAATTAACTTTTATTTACATCCCTCGCCGGATAAGATATATTCGTTATCTTCCTTTAAATAAGATATTTTTTTGGTCATCGCAACTACCTTAAGTATGTCTTCCATCTCCGGGTTATTGAAGGTTCCCGAGAAATTGCATTTCAAAATGTTGGGATTCTTTAGCTTGATTTTCACGTTAAAATATCTTTCCATAGCAGAAAAGACCTGTTGGAAGTCGGACTTCTGAAAGGTAAGTTTCTTTGTTTTCCAAGCCATGAAATTTAAATCAGAAGTTTCAGATTTGGTTAGTGATGGAAGATTTTGCTGTAAATGAACCTTTCCAGTCTGACCCGGCAATAATATGACCGACTGAGAAAAATCCTTCAATGAATATTCTACCCTTCCGGTTAGCACTTCTATCTCGTCAACTTGCTCATGATTGTATGTCCGTAAGTTGAAAGAGGTGCCTAATACTTTTGTAATACTCCTGCATCCTTCAACAATAAATGGCTTTGCTGCATTTTTAGTAATTTCGAAGAAGCCCTCTCCTTCCAACTGGACGATTCTTTCTTTTGCATTGAAGTCAACATTATAAGAAAGTTTACTTTGGCGATTTAGGACGACAACGCTGCTATCTGGCAATACAAATCTTCTTTGCTCACCATCACTTTTAATTGTAATTAACTCCTCCAATTTGACAACTTCATTTTGATCACCCTTGACATTGGATTTCACCTTTGTGGGTACTTTATTGACTGGTAAGTTCGTCTCAACGTCCGTTAGTAAATCTTCCGATTCCTTTTTGACTAAAACGTCTTTCTGCACTTCTGAATCTTTAGCGGTCTTATTTGCGACGGGCACACCATTGTACTTTCTATTATGTAGGAACAGGGTTGACACTAAGCATAAACCGACAATGCATGCCGCCACCAGCCACGTTCGATAGCTAGGAAACCGATTTTTATTATTCTGTTTATCTAATTCATCAGAAATATTCTTCCAGGTATCTTTTGAACCTTGTACCTCGACATTAGAAAACCTTTTTCTTAAAATCTCTTCTAACTTATTATTAGGATCTTCACTCATGTGGGTCACTTTTATTCTTTTAATAATTTTATAAGAGATTGTCTGGCCCGAGTATATTGGGATCTTGAACTGCTTTCAGTAATCTTTAGCATCTCTGCAATCTCTTTATGGGAATAGCCATCAATTGCATACATGTTAAACACAAATTTATAGCCTTCTGGTAACTGATTTATTATTTTGTACAATTCTTCGATAGATAATTGCTCTGCTATTTCCAATGGTTCTAGCCCTTTTTCATCTACAGCATCCAAGTGAACATGCATATTTAAATTCTTATCTTTCCAGTAGGAGTTTATGGCTGTATTGATCACTATCCTTTTTATCCAACCCTCAAACGAACCTTGAAAATTGAAACCTTTAATCTGGGTAAAAATCTTTATAAAGCCCTCTTGAATAATATCCTCAACCTCAAAACTGGTTTTGCTGTACCTCAAACACAAAGCCCTCATTTTGGATGCATATTTATTATAAAGCCTTTCCATGGCCCTGCGATCGCCGTTTTGACATAGCAGCACCAGCTCCCTTTCCTCCATGTTTGTTAAGGTCTTATCCTTACTTATTTCTTTTATTCCAGATTTTGGCACATTCATAAAAATAGACAGTTGAGGATGATAAAACGCTGCATAGGTTATCTAGGAAATCTTTAGACATTACTACGTTAGAAAAATATTAAAGTATGCAGCTCCTATCAATCTCATTTTTTACGACGGATTTTAGGTGGTATACTCCGTGCTGATGGAATATAAACTTATTTCCACTTTGCAAATTAGCGGTTTGAATCAAATTGATAATCTTTCTGCGATCATGCAGCATTATCCTATACTTCACGGTCTATAAGGAAAACATCAATACATTTATTATGAGATTAGCACTATTGAGACTTTTTATCCTGGGAGCTGTAACTTTAAGTAGTTGTCTACCTCCCTCAGACAAGTATCCTCACAAAGACCCTGAGCTTGTAAAAAAAGAGGCAAAAGCTCTTTCTGACAGCCTTGAGGCATATATTTATAAATGGACACGCGGCGAGGTTCCTAGTCAGATCCCGGATAGGTACATTCCGAAGGGCATCGCAGATGTCAAGAATTTTTACTTAATCGATCCTGATAAGGCCACATCGGACCAAACATGGGTATGGAGACCAGCACGTCCAGCCAATCTCGACTCCATCTATAATGGTGTGCCTGACCCGCACGTGACATATCTCTATCTAGCCGCAGGTTTAGCACCTTTTGGCAGCAAACTTGTCATGGAAGGAGAATTTCCACACGCACGGTTTTTTAGCGTACAAATAACTCCACCACTGAATGGCACCGAATATTATTCAAA
>DASVUU010000360.1:0-5602 GCA_036386935.1 Cytophagaceae bacterium
TATTTAAGCCACCAAAATTAACTGTGTGAATGTACAAAATACCTATTTTATCTAATTCCTTCGAGAGATAGTCATAAGTCTCAGTGACCTGTTCATAGGCTGGCATGTCATTGAAGCCATTAAATGGTGAAAATCTAATTCCCACTTTCTCCTTACCTATCGCATCGGCAACACCTTGAGCTACTTCCAAAGCAAACCTAGATCTGTTTTCAATACTTCCGCCGTACTCATCATTTCTTGTATTTGTACCTGGATTGATAAATTGCTCTATTAAATATCCATTCGCGCCATGCAATTCTACGCCATCAAAACCCGCTTCTATGGCGTTTCGAGCTGCATCTACAAACTCTCTTATTGCAGTTCTTACCTCGTCCAAAGTCATTGCCCTTGGGACCGGCTGCACTTGCATATTTTGTGTATCTGTCCACATCTCGCCTTTGGCGGCCACTGCGGATGGGGCTAGTACTTCCGCACCTTCAGGAAGGTTTAGCTGATGCCCTACCCTACCTGTATGCATCAACTGTACGAAAATCTTGCCTCCCTTTTCATGAACAGCTTGGGTTACCTTCTTCCAACCCTCTATATGATCTTGGTTAAAAATCCCTGGTATCCTAGAATAGCCAAGTCCATTGGGTGAAGGAGACACACCTTCTGAAATTATTAAGCCCGCTGTCGCCCTTTGTGCATAGTATGTTGCCATTAGCTCGTTAGGAATGTTTCCTATCGCTCTGGAGCGGGTCATCGGAGCCAGTACTATTCTATTGGTTAAATGCAAACCTGCCATGGTGAATGGCGAAAATATTGATACTGAGGTTTTAGTGTCCATAAATAATGTTGGTGTTTATATAATACTTAGATGGTTATATGTTTAAACATACATTTATTATGCCAAAGTAGCAAATGGTAGTACGTTTTATTTTGGTAGTGTTTCGTAATCAACAATTAACATATCAAAGACTTAAACTATTTAATTGTTCTATAATCGATATCAGCAACCCCATATCATCCTAGCAAACTGTATACATAACTTTTTTAAGGATCGTAGGTATTAATTAAATGTAACGGTGTAATAAAACTTAAAAATGGAACAAAGCAAAGACAATAAAATAATACCGATGACTTCTATTGACAGCGGTAAGGTGAGGGAATTGATGCCAAACGTACATTATTTTACGAACCAGATTGTGAACATAGTGATGATCGCCTTGCCAGGAGGAGATTGGGTCCTAATAGATGCGGGAATGCCGAAATCTAGCAAGGAAATCATTCAGGTGGCTGAAGAACTCTTTGGGGTAGACAAAGCTCCGTTAGCGATCGTACTGACTCATGGGCATTTCGACCACATCGGTAGCATCGTTGGCTTGGTTCAAAAATGGAACGTCCCTGTCTATGCACATCCGCTAGAATTCCCGTTTTTAACTGGTCAGCAAGCCTACCCAGAGGCGGATACAACAGTGGAAGGAGGCATGTTAGCAAAAATATCGTCCTACTACCCAGTAGAACCTATTGATATAAAAGAAGTCCTAGAACCTTTACCTATCGATGGCAGCGTTCCATTCCTATCTGAGTGGCAGTGGATCCATATCCCAGGCCATGCTCCCGGCCAGGTTGCCTTTTTTAGAGAAAGGGATAGGGTACTCATATCTGCAGATGCTATTATCACTGTGAGGCAAGATTCTATGTACAAAGTTCTGGTGCAGAAAAAAGAGGTATGTGGACCGCCTGTATACTTGACTACTGACTGGGCTGCAGCACACGAATCGGTTTTGAAACTGGTAAGCTTAAATCCAAATGTACTGATCCCGGGGCATGGCACAGCAATGCATGGAATTGAGCTTAAAGAAGGCTTAGAGAGATTGGTAAATAATTGGGAGGAACTTGCCGTTCCAGACCATGGAAAGTGGGCTGAGAAGAAATAATATAGGAATTCAAAACATAAAAAAGCTAACGTCGAGAGACGTTAGCTTTTTAAATTTTAAGACGATCAACTAACCTTTATATTTCCGAGGATCAGAAGAACGTGGAAAGGTTCTTTCTTCACTTATCGTACCATCTGCTTTATGAATCTTTACCTGACTTGTTTCGTTTTTTGCACGTTCTAAAATTTGGTTTACAACCTCTCTCTTAACTGGACCTTTAAAGATTGCTCTCTGTGCTCCTTCCTTCTCTGCCTTCCACCCTTCTTGGTCTTTAACTACGTGATATATTTCTCTTTTCATAATGTCATTTTATTTTATAACCAATGTCTTTTTATTTTGTTATGATTCTAACAAAATTGGTTGATCGTAAATCAATTAGTATTTCTAAATTAGATCTCTCCTGCCATGAAAAAAATATTTATAGCGATCATCCTTTCAGCAGCTATGTCCTGCGAACGTGCTACTGAAAGTGTTAATGTTCCCGACCCTGTGCAAGCTTCATTCAAAGAAAAATACCCTGGCGTAAGTGCCGTTAAATGGCAAGTACAACATGACAAATATGTAGCAATTTTTAACCAGGAAAACAAAGAGGTCGAAGCCGAATTTAATGCCGATGGCAGTTTCTTGAAGGAGGATGCAGATTAAAAAACAACGCACCAAGACTATAATCTTGGTGCGGTACAACTAAACCAACTTAACAATTACATTTTTGGAAGTACTACGGAATCAATTACGTGAATCACACCGTTAGATTGCATCACATTATATATGGTAATATTAGCTACATTTCCCCCCTCATCTTTTAAAGAGATGTTATGATCTCCATTCATCATTGCCGTAAGCGTTCCGCCGCTCACTGTCTTCATAGTAGCTTTGCCTTTTCCTTCTTTTATCATCTTAGAAATCGCATTAAAATCGTGGGAACCACTTACGACGTGATAGGTCAAGACTTTTGTCAAAGAAGCTTTATTTTCTGGCTTCAGCAATGTTTCTACGGTGCCTGCCGGTAAGTTCTCAAATGCATCATTTACAGGCGCGAAGACGGTAAAAGGTCCTTTTGCTTGCAGCGTTTCCACGAGACCGGCTGCCTTTACAGCAGCGACAAGGGTCGTATGATTTTTGGAATTGACCGCGTTCTCAACAATGTTCTTTTTAGGATACATGGCCTCGCCGCCAACAGCGACAGTGTTTTCCATAGATTGTGCTTGCAGGGACAAGCTAGAAATTGCAACTGACACAACTAGTGCTAAAAATTTGTTTGTTCGAGTTTTCATTATTTTTATTTGTTTAATTTATATGGACAGATACGATCACATCTCCGTAACTGGATTTATATAAAAGAAATATTTTGAAGGCCGTATAGATATAGGCAGATTTGCTGGTAGGAGAAAACTTTCATGACATGATCTTTTAGAATATAGATTGAGCAGTCTGCTTAAATCATTTGCCGTGATTGTGTGATTTGTCGAGTTTGCCGTGTTAAGAACTCCTCAATCCTGTCCATCCTTGATTCATTTTAAATTCTCGTCTGGCTCTTAAATATTCAGGATCTCTTCACCAATTTAATGCAGTCATTAACCGTTAAAAATAAATATGGCTTGCCTACCCAAAGATAAACAAGCCAGTTCTTATATATTGATTTTATCCTTATGCATCCCCCATCATCAAACCCTCTATCGTATGGGCTTGAACGATTGGCTCTAATTTTTCCACCACCCTGCAAGTTAGGTGTTCTTTCAAGTTTTTAGGAAGACGAGCATAATAAGATTGTGTTATCTGCAGGTCGTGTCTTTCAGCATTGTTGGCGCCTGGCGCATCCACGCCGACCACCAGCGCAGGCCTATATTTGTCGGACATGTTTGCTGTACCTCGGTGAATCGTTAGGGCTGACCTAGCAGATATGTCTCCCATTTTTGGAAATTTCTTTTGGCCTCTGGTCTCATACCGTCCATATAATTCTTTGGCTGGGAACATCTCGTGTTGGAATCCAATTGGCAAATCCCATTGGGTTCCAGGTGCTATCTGAAATGGGCCCATATCTTCAAAAACATCTACCGTTGTAAGATTGAACGCCAAGGAATTTAGCCGTCGTCCTTGTATAGTATCTTCTGGAGCAGGAAAATCTCTGTGCCATGGTTGATCTAAGGCACCCGGACCCGGTACATCAAATCCGATTTCTACGATCTTATATTCTGGCCCAAGAACCGTCTCACATACCGTCGTAAACCAAGGGTGGGTTACGAGCTCCACAAAGCCACGTATATTTTCGGGGTGTATCTCAACATAATGTCTGTTGCGCCCCCTTCCAACCGCCCCACCTGGCCTCTGCAGCGCATCGTGATAAAGCTGCAACACATCCTCATGCAATTGCTCCACCCATTCGCGACTAAACGCTCCTTTTAACGCTATTACACCATCACCATATAGACCTCCCATAATGGTAGCGAGATCATACTTAGAATTGGCTGCATCATTTATTGGTGCTTGTTCGTTTTCTGTAGAATCGTTTGACGTATCCGAATCGACTACATCATTTTCGGAAACTGCTGACCTTTCAAATTTTTCCTTTTCCATGGCGTAAGTATTTCTATTTTTAACAAGAATACTTTTTCAAAAGTTTGAAGAACTGTCATTTATAATTTTGCAGAAGAGGTACATGCAAAATGAACAATGGTTATCGCTTCATTTACAGATCGCTTCTCTAAGGATAAAAAATTTTTATAATAAAGTTAGCTCCATAATTATAGGCTGTAGAGCAAAATCAGATTACATAAAATTACTCAGATTGATGACCTTCAATTTTTTCTAATACTTTATTGTATTTTAGCCTACTAGGTTTTTTAAGTCTAGGGTATACATTATAGGATATCGAAGCATTTTTTACTCCTGCTGGCAACAACTTTATAATATCCTTTTTATAACCGCTTTCTGCTACAAGGTAGCTTTCCTGGTCAGGATATATCTCAGCATAGAACTCACCGGATGGGTCAGATTTGATAGAAATCTGCTTGCTCGTTTTCGCATCTACTATCCTCAGCTTTGCATTTACCGCTGTATTGGAAGAATCATCTTTTGTGACACCGTTGACGAATACCTGATGCACCTTTTTCATAGTGACATTGACATTGATCGGCTCCAGGTTTTTGATCCCTTTGGTAGATACTTTTGTCGTGCTCATTCTATAGTCAAAACCACTTCCCTCCACCACATATTGTTTGCCTGGGTAAACCATGAATTGATACCCGTTACTATCTGTTTTGGAAATAAGGTCCTTTTGCTTGCCATTCTCCATTAACTTGAGGGTAATATCATTCAGATGCTTCCCGTCAATAGAGGATATTACGGTTGCCTTCAATGGCACCTTATTTAATACGAAGTAGAAAAGGTTGTAGTCATTCTTCCCCTCCTTTCTGTTGCTGGCAATAAAACCTTCCACTTCGCTTGCCCATGTTATACCAAAGTCATCCATTTTTGAATTTATAGGATAGCCCAAATTTTCTAAAGGACGGGTAAAGTTGTCGTTCACGACGCAGGTTTTTAGGATATCTAAGCCTCCCAAACCACCGTGTCCATTCGAACTGAAATACAAGATGCTGTCTTGTTGCAAACTTGGATAAAGCTCGTCGCTTTCAGTATTTACGACCGGGCCCAAGTTTTCTGGTTTAGTCCAATTAACACCATCA
>DASVUU010000361.1:0-5392 GCA_036386935.1 Cytophagaceae bacterium
CTCTATTTCCATTTACAAATTGTGTGTATACAAGGATTTAAATGGCTTTTTGCGGGATAATAAATATTTAAAACCCGACTTATTTTTTCAACAGGATTGTTGATAGAAAACCTTAACTTTAAACAAGAAACAGGACAGGCTATTAAACTTATAGCATCTATTTCGCCAACAGCTTAAACGGTCCAATCATTGGCCATTGAAAATAACGATACATGCCACCAAAAGAAAAAAAACTATTCTTACTAGATGCAATGGCGCTCATTTACAGAGCACACTTCGCATTCAGCAAAAATCCTAGAATCACCTCTGCGGGCCTTAATACTAGTGCAGTCTTAGGATTTACCAACTCATTATTAGAAATCCTTACTAAAGAAAAACCTACACATATAGGAGTTGCTTTTGATACACAAGCACCTACCTTCCGGCATGAAACATTTGTAGAGTATAAAGCCCATAGACAGGAGCAGCCCGAAGATATTTCTGTAGCGATACCACTTATATACAAGATGCTGGAGTGCTTTCAAATACCCGCCATAGGCATCGACGGCTATGAGGCTGACGACGTGATTGGCACTCTTTCCTACAAGGCATGTCAACAGGGTTTCAAAGTTTATATGATGACGATGGATAAAGACTACAGCCAGCTTGTCAATGATTGTGTCTTTTTATATAAGCCATCCTATATGGGCAATGGCCATGAGGTTCTAGATGTTCAAAGAGTGTTGGATAAGTTTGGAATAAAGGAAATATCGCAGGTTACCGATATTTTAGGTTTGCAAGGTGACGCTGTAGACAACATTCCAGGCATCCCGGGAATTGGAGAAAAAACAGCTCAAAAGCTTATCGCTGAATTCGGCTCGGTTGAAAACTTGGTAGCCAATGCAGATTCATTAAAAGGTAAACTGCGGGAGAACGTGATCACCTACGGAGCCCAAGGGATATTATCGAAACAACTTGCCACTATTAGTTTAGACGTACCGATAGAATTTAACGAGGATGACTTTTTGTACAAAGGTCCCTTAGCGGACCCAATGTCTGCGCTTTGTGACGAGCTTGAATTTCGTGCTCTTAAAAAAAGGATAATGGGGGACAGTATTGCGACTGAACCTTCTTCCCAGAAAATCTATGCCCCATCGCAGGAGGGCACTCAAATGGATCTTTTTGGCAACCCAAACCCAGATCAACCTCAACAAGAAGAAGCACAGAAAATACTAGAAACTATAGAGTCTGTAGCTCACGATTACCACGTTATAAATACCCTTGCATCACGAAAGTCTCTTATTGACTATCTACTTTTACAAGATGAATTCTGCTTTGATACTGAGACAACCAGCCTCGAGGCTGTGGAGGCTGAGATAGTGGGAATGTCGTTTTGCTATTTAAATCATGAAGCCTATTATGTTCCTATCCCAGGAGACAGGGTAGAGGCACAAGCAATACTTAATGAATTTAAAGTGGTTTTAGAAAATGAGAAAATTACAAAGATTGGGCAGAATTTAAAGTATGACATCATGGTGTTGGAAAAATATGGGATAAACATTAAAGGTAAAATCTTTGATACCATGCTTGCCCACTACTTGATCGAGCCTGACATGAGACATAACATGGATGTCTTATCTGAAACATATCTCAATTACAAGCCGGTTTCCATCGAAAGTCTGATTGGAAAAAAGGGAATGAGACAAAAAAGCATGAAGGATGTTGAGTTGGAGAAAATAAAGGAATATGCTTCAGAGGATGCAGACGTGACATTTCAATTGAAAAATTATTTTTCACCGTTACTGAAAGAAAATAAAGCTGAAAAATTATTCTTAGAGGTCGAAACACCTTTGATAAATGTACTTGCTGACATCGAATGTGCTGGAGTAAAGATAGATCCTCTTGCCTTGAAGGACTATTCTATAGAGCTAGAAAAAGAAGTCAGACTTGTGGAAGAAAGGATTTTTCAAGCTGCAGGTTGCGAGTTTAATATAGCATCTCCAAAGCAACTAGGCGAAATATTGTTTGACAAGTTGAAAATAGATGTAAAAGCCAAAAAAACTAAAACCGGTCAATATGCCACGGGTGAAGAAATCTTGTCAAAACTTGCCTCTGACCATAAGATTGCGAAAGAAATCTTAGAATATAGAGAGTTACAAAAACTAAAAAGCACTTATGTAGATTCATTACCGTTATTAGTGAGCCATGTAGACGGCAGAATTCATACATGTTATAATCAGGCTGTTGCAGCCACAGGCAGACTAAGTTCTACAAACCCTAACTTGCAAAATATTCCTATAAGAACGGAGCGCGGCAGAGAAATACGAAGAGCCTTTGTACGCAAGGACGAAAATCATTACATCCTCTCTGCGGATTACTCTCAAATCGAACTAAGAATCATGGCGTCATTTTCTAGGGAAGAGAATATGATAGAGTCATTCCGACAGGGAATCGATATCCACTCTACTACGGCTAGCAAAATTTATCATGTACCGTTAGAATCTGTAAACTCTGAAATGAGAAGAAAGGCCAAGATGGTAAATTTTGGCATCATCTATGGAATCTCTGCATTCGGGCTTGCCCAAAGATTGGACATCCCAAGGCGAGAGGCGGCCGATATTATAGAAGCATATTTTACAGAGTTTCCTGCCATTAAGAAATATATGGACGACGTCGTCAACATAGCACGTGAGCAGGAATTCGTGGAAACTATTTTAGGGCGCAGAAGATATTTGCGAGATATCAATTCCAGGAATATGACCACGCGTGGCTATGCAGAACGAAATGCGATCAATGCCCCCATACAAGGCAGCGCGGCTGATATGATTAAAGTTGCCATGATAAAAATACACCAATGGATGAAGGAAGAAAAACTTAAATCCAAGATGATCATGCAGGTACATGATGAGTTGGTATTCGACGCGCACAAAGAAGAACTTCCAATTCTTAAAGAGAAAATTTCTGAGTATATGATCAATGCTATACCGATGGAGGTGCCTATGGAAGTGGGAATGGGCTTTGGTGACAATTGGTTAGAGGCCCATTAGTGATCAGTTTTCACGATGTCTAAGCTCGGCAAGGCAATAGATTCGCAAGCGGTACAAATAATGTTAACTGACTCCACGATAAACAAAAGCTAGATTTTTTAAACACCGGTATTTATTTACCGGTGTTTATTTCCTATCTACTCAACAACCAATTTAGTTTTCATAAGCTGCGGTCCCTTTACGGTAACAGAATAGACTCCTTTTGCAAGATCAGTAATATCAATCTTGGAACTTCCCTGCTCATTGCCGGAAAGGCTTATTGATTTTACGATTGTACCAAGGACGTTAGTAAATTCCACTGTGCCGGTTATAGGAGTTTGTGAAAATAAATAAGCAATCCCTGTAGCTGGGTTTGGATATACTTTTAATGCGGCCATTAACGTCTCTTTATCATTATCTGCTTCTGTTATCACTAAGTTACCAGACAACGATGTGACAGTGTTCTTTGCCAATGTAAGCGTAACTTCATTATTAACCATAGCTTTTGTACCGGATGATGTATGGGAAGATGCATTGCTTGTAAAGGCACTAAAAGATGAAGGTAAGCCTGAACCGGAAATTTTAACAGTCTTCGCTGTTGTACCATTGTTTATTAATATTACCGTCGTTGTACTATTCAATGGATTTTTAAATGCCAAAGATAAAACCTCTGTATCACTCGAAACAGCGCTTACTCTTATTGCCCCTGGCTTTATGAATTTGTAAAAGCTCTTAGAAACATGCCATACCATATTCATATTAGACCTCAAGTAATAATAATTCCATGCATTGATATTTCCATAGTTAAGTGCATTATACAAATTTGCAGCTAGAAGCATTCCCCCTGCTTCATCAAAACTGTGTCCTGAAGTTTCTGTCATCCATAATTCCTTTTTAGGAGATACTCGCTGCGCCTCCTTATAGGTTAATTGCCAGGATGCAGCCGATGGGCCACCAACCTTTATACCGTCAGTATCATAGTTATGGATAGCAAAAGCATGGAGATAATCTTTAGCCTCAGGATCATCATTTACCGCTCTCATAAATGCTAGCACATTATTTTGGGCCCAAAGTATCTCACCAAGGTAGATCTTTGTAGTAATGCCTTCCTTCTTGAATCTCCTTCCAACTACAATTAGTAAGTCTTTGAGCTCGCTTGGAGTATAAACGGCTGATCCGTATGGTTCCGGAAATTCAGGCTCATTTTGTAAGCCTACTGCGTATAAGTCAATTCCCGTCTCGTTCTTCCAAGACAAAATTCCTCCAATGAGCCATTCGGCATATTCTGCGTACTTATCCCTTGGCAAAACTCCACCGCACAAATTATTCACAAATGGGCATGCCCATTGGTTCTGATCAGAATATGCATTTTTCGACATGTCTTTCATCCATCCTGGTGGAGACCATACTGTTGCTATGAAAATATTTACCCCTTTCGACTTCGCATATTTAGCTTTAGCAACGTATTCTGCGTTATGTTTAAATTTTGAAATATCTAATACATTCGGATCGGCATTGTCATTTCCACTCATTTCCAATTCCTTATTATACTCTGGGTCCCAATGCATTCGCATGCTGGCAGCCTCTAACTCATCTACCTCAGCAGCATCCAACTCCATAGATCCCAACGCTGTTATCGTTTGGTAGGTCTTCGACAAATCAATTGTAACTGATTGGGCAAATATACTTGTAGAATTTCCTAAGATTATTGTACCTATTAAGCACAAAACTAGTTTCTTAGGTAATTTCTGATTAAAATAATTAAATTTAAATCTTTGCAGGTGCTGGTAATATTTTATCATATCTCTCTATTTAGTTGGGGTTATTTTAATATATAATTATATTTTTTCAAAGAATCATACAATATAGGAAGCATTAATTTTTTAAGCAAGTCAGAAATAAAACTTTTAAGTTCTCATTAAATAGAGCTAACGAGACTTGTAGGAGAAGAAAATAGCTACTGAGTTAGTTTTTGCTCAATGGATGAAGATTAGGCCGTTTCCTTTTTTGCGACATGGACGTCAAAGTAGGACTTCCTGATTTAATAATGCCTGAAGGGTATAGATTTAAATAATGGCTGAGAGTGATGATCATACTCCAGCTCAACCTAAAAGGATAAAAGCCCTAAATCAAACTATCTAATTCAAAGGTGTCTAGAATATTATGACGAAGACTTCAAATTTTAAAAATAATCCCATCATTTTTTCTAGGAATTTTGATAAATTATTGACCGATAGGTCCATATTAGACATTAAAAAGCAATAGCTTTACTTCCAATACACCGGTCCACAGAAAATTGTGGTTTAAGGGGATCGCCTACAAATTTTTAATAGACTCACTTGTGGCAATCCTTAGCGGAGTAAGAAAATATTAAAAACGGTAGCGTA
>DASVUU010000362.1:0-10308 GCA_036386935.1 Cytophagaceae bacterium
GCTGGCTATAATTTGGGAGCCCAATGATCCTAAGGAAAAAGGTGTGAAACTTACCTACGCACAGCTACATGAAAAGGTGTGTCAATTTGCGAATGTTCTAAAAAATAATGGTGCAAAGAAAGGGGATAGAATTTGCCTTTACATGCCCATGGTTCCCGAGTTGGCAATTGCAGTACTTGCCTGTGCAAGGATAGGAGCAATACACTCAGTGGTTTTTGCCGGTTTTTCTGCGACTTCTTTATCAGATAGAATCAACGATGCCCAGTCTAATATCGTGATCACCTCAGATGGTGCCTATCGTGGCAACAAAGAAATTCCGGTTAAGAACATTGTCGATGAGGCATTGGGGCTGACGACTTCTGTGCAAAAAGTGATCGTCCTAAAAAGGACTGCGAGCGATGTAAGCATGAAGATGGGACGAGATGTTTGGTGGCATCTAGAAATGGCAAACGCAGCTAAACATATAGAAGCGGAGGCCATGGCTTCTGAAGATACGTTGTTTATACTTTACACCTCAGGTTCTACAGGGAAGCCAAAAGGCGTTGTGCATACTATCGCTGGATATATGACCTTTGTGGACTATACTTTTAGAAATGTATTTCAATACAACGAGGGTGATGTATACTGGTGCACAGCTGATATTGGTTGGATTACTGGGCATTCCTATTTATTATATGCTCCTCTGCTAGCCGGTGCAACAACCGTTATTTTTGAAGGTATACCAACTTACCCTAATGCTGGGAGATTTTGGGAGGTGATTGATAAATATAGTGTGAATATTTTTTATACCGCGCCTACGGCTATCAGATCTTTACAAGCTTTTGGTTTAGATATATTAAAGCCTTATAAATTGGACTCACTACGAGTTTTAGGCTCTGTGGGAGAGCCTATCAACGAAGAAGCATGGCATTGGTACAATGATAATATTGGCAAAAACCGTTGCCCAATAGTTGACACCTGGTGGCAAACAGAGACCAGTGGTATCATGATTTCACCGCTTGCAGGGATAACTCCCACGAAGCCATCTTATGCGACTTTGCCGTTACCTGGTATTCAACCTATTCTTGTAGATGGAGAGGGGAATGAATTGCTTGGCAATAACGTGGAGGGGAACTTATGTGTAAAGTTTCCATGGCCAGGAGTAATAAGAACGATTTATGGTGATCATGAACGTTGCAAGCAAACCTATTTTTCTACATATCGAGGACTTTATTTTACAGGGGATGGATGTAGACGGGATGAAGATGGCTACTACCGAATTCTTGGGCGTGTAGACGATGTAATGAATATTTCAGGCCACAGAATTGGAACTGCTGAAGTGGAAAATGCCATCAACGAGCACCCAAACGTAATAGAATCCGCGGTGGTTGGATACCCGCATGAGATAAAAGGACAAGGCATTTATGCATTTGTTATATGCGAATGTGCACCGGAAAGCAGTGAAGCTTTGCGGACTGAGATCCTAGCATTAATTACAAAGATTATTGGTCCAATTGCCAAGCCAGATAAAATACAGGTTGTGTCTGGACTTCCTAAGACAAGGTCGGGAAAAATAATGCGACGAATCTTAAGGAAGATTGCCGAAGGCGATGTTTCTAATCTAGGAGATACGTCTACGCTTCTCGATCCTAGTGTGGTAGAAGAAATCAAAGAAGGAGCCCTTGCGCAACTGAAATTATAAAAAAATGTCCCATCGGGACATTTTTTATTTACAGCCCTTCATCTTAACGAATGTCAAGGCTGGTGACAGTATCCTCACAGTTACGAGCAATTTGTCTGTAGCCTTTGTTGAGCGAACAATTCATTTGCCCTAAAGTTGTATTCAAAATTGAATAAAAGTATAAATATAGCATTCTATGAACCTCATTGCAAAAGCTAAAGAAGCCGGATCATTATTAAAAAGAACTTATATTGAATGGATGGAAGACGAGCCATTTGATTTGAGCTCATCAGTGGCATACTACGCTATATTTTCGTTGCCTGCTCTGTTAATAATTATCATATCAATAGCAGGTATCGCTTTCGGAAGAGAAGCGGTACAAGGGCAAATATCCTCACAAATTGGGGGGATGATAGGTCCGCAAGCAGGGAAGGATATACAGGAAATGATTGCCAATGCCTATAAAAGCGATACTTCGGTTATCTCTTCCATTATAGGGGTTGCGACCCTTTTGTTTGGAGCTACCGGTGTGTTTTTGCAAGTGCAGAAATCCTTGAATAGAGTTTGGGATGTAAAGGTAGACCCTAATGCGGGAATTAAGAAGCTTGTATTGGACAGAGCTACTTCACTAGGAATTATAGTAGCCATAGGCTTTATGATGCTTATCTCATTGGTCGTAACAACAGGGCTTTCGGCGCTGAGTGACTGGATTCAGAACAGGCTTCCTGATTTTATATTATATATCTTTTATGTAGTAAATTTCCTGGTTTCACTTGGCATAGTGACGATGTTATTTGCAATAATATTTAAGGTATTACCCGATGTGAAGTTGAAATGGCACCACGTATGGATAGGCGCTGGAGTGACTGCAGTGCTGTTTGAAATAGGTCGCTTTGCCCTAGGACTTTATTTTGGTAAATCGGAGCCCGCTTCTGCATATGGAGCTGCGGGTACGGTTATTTTAATGATGCTCTGGGTGTTTTATTCTTGCCTGATATTATTTTTTGGTGCTCAATTCACCCAAGTATATGCTAAGAGAAAGGATAAAAGTTTGAGACCGTCAGAACACGCCGTTCAAGTCAAAATTGTAGAGCATACGGAGCCAAATGGGGTATTGAAATCGTAATTTGCCGAAGGATTAATTCCTATATTGCATTGATGCAATTCCTAAAATTCCTTTTTATAATTCCGATAAGGTTTTATAAGCTAGCTATCTCGCCACTGATTCCACATGCGTGTAGATTCACGCCTTCCTGCTCGGAATATATGCAACAAGCCATCAACAAGCATGGCATCGCTAAAGGAATAAGACTTGGCACTAAACGCATCGCAAGATGCCACCCATGGGGAGGCCAAGGATATGATCCGGTCCCGTAATCAGCTAAGATATCTCGTCTCTTTTTCTATAACTTTTGATGAGTACAAAGAGGCCAACAATTATCAATGGGATGCTGAGCAATTGTCCCATATTATAATCCATTGTACTCTCAAATTCTACCTGAGGCTCTTTTAAAAATTCCACGGCAAATCGGAAAGAAAAGAGCAAGACTACAAATAGGCCGAATATTCTACCTTCAGGGGTTCTTTCCTTCGTTTTTTCATAAGTGTAGAATAAGAAAAAAAACAGGCATAATGCCATCAAAGCTTCGTAAAGCTGAGTAGGGTGGCGAGGGATACCAAAAATGTGCATTGTTGCAATTGGTTTTTCCTCCTTTCTGCCCATCGTGATAGGAACAGCTCCATCTCTCACCCAAATATGATCAGCCACATCGGGGTCAGAAGAATACAATAACTGGTCTTTTACTTTATTCTGTACCAACTCGCGCAGTAAGGTGTCAGAGATATTATTCAATAGAGGCTCAAACGTTAGGTCAAGACCAGCATATCGCCTGTTATTTATTATTGTATCTTTTCCGCCCTCTCGTATTTCAACATCTTCCAATAATTCACCGAAATGATCATTTAATAGCGTTTTAGTGCCATTTACAAATATAAATCCAGTGTCTAGATTGGTAGGTTTTCCAATGATTTCAGAGTTCATCAGATTGCCAATCCTTATGAGACAGCCGGCAAGGGCAATAGTTATAACAAGTCTGTCGAGTACATAAAGGTAACTTTGACCGGTAGTTTTTTTTGAATATATATAAATAGCGATAAGTATTCCAAGCGTTGCTCCATGGCTGGCCAATCCACCCTCCCAAATTTTTAGAATTTCTATTGGGTTTTTTAGATAATAATCTGGCTGATAAAAAAGGCAATGTCCTAAGCGGGCTCCAACCACTGTGGCTATGATCATATAGAGCGTGAGGGTCTCCACGTGTTTTTCGCTTTTGCCTTCCTGCTTATATATTCTTATTAATATTTGTTGGCCAATGAGGAAACCCGATGCGAACAGGAGGCCATACCACCTAAGTGGAAAAGAACCAATCTGAAAAATTTCTGGGCTGGCATTCCAAAGTATAAATTCGAAAAAAGGCATAATAAAGTAGTTTAGACAAAGATATATAAATCAATTCATATACTTAAAGATCTATTTTGGTCGAAAAACGCTCTGCGATCGTCTTAAAGTGGTGGGCGTCAAATAACACGTCAAAATGGGGGGCGTATAAACCACTATTAAACTATAAAAGGCATGAGACAAATGTTTGTACAAGAAATCCTCTCAATAAAAACATTGATTCCTATTTCTATTCTTATAATATTTTTTATTGCTTTTGTCAGCTTTCTAAAGCTAGAAAATGGGACAGCCCTATTTCACCTCAAGAGTTATTATGCTGTTCATGACTTTGAGCACCTTTATTGGAAATATCATCCGCATTGAAGTATTAAATTTAAGTTTATGATGTAGTCAGACCTTCAGAAATGAGTTTGGCGGCTTTCATCGACGCACCTGCTTCGCCAAGAACTAGATCTAATTTATCATAGTCGTCTTTTATAGTCTTTAAAGATTTTTGATCAAAAAGTAATTTGTCCAACTCTATTTTTAATTGGTTTGAATTAAAATCATTCTGAATCAATTCCTTCACCACTTCCTTCCCTGCAATTAGATTTACAAGTGAAATATAAGGCACCTTAATCAAGTTTTTCGCTATCATATAGGTGATCGGACTAGTCTTATACACCACTATCTGGGGAACTTTGAATAGCGCTGTCTCTAAAGTTGCTGTGCCAGAGGTAACGATCGCGGCTTGAGCATTCTTCAACAAGTCATAGGTCTGATCTATAACTAGAGTTGCCTGATATTGAGATGTAAAACGCTCATAGAATTCTTTAGATAGATTCGAGACACCCGCAATTACAAATTGATGGTCTGGGTAGTTATTTACTATACCTCCGCAGGTCATTAGGATATTGTCTACTTCCTGCTTTCTGCTGCCCGGTAGTATTGCTATGATTGGTTTAGATGAGGGAAGCTTCTGAGCAAAGGTAGGGTCTGAAGCAAAGTTGGATATGGCATCTTTGAGGGGATTGCCCACATAATCCACTTCGTAATCATACTTCTTGTAAAACTCTTTTTCAAAAGGCAGAATTACCAGCATCTTATCTACTAGCCTTTTTATTTTGTAAGCCCTTTTTTGATTCCACGCCCAAATCTTTGGCGAAATGTAATAGAAGACTTTGATGTTATTTTTCTTTGCAAACTCGGCTATTTTAAGATTGAAGCCAGCAAAGTCAACCAATATCAATGCATCTGGCTGGAAGTCTAATATATCTTGCTTGCAACTTTTCAGGACTTTGGAAATGGTTTTAAGATTCTTAAAGACCTCCAGGAATCCCATAAAAGAAATCTCTGAGTAGTTTTTAAAAAGTGACATTCCCTCAGATATGAGATAATCTCCACCTAAGCCCCGCACGTTACTGTTTTTATCTAATTGCTTTATGGACTTTATCAAGTTAGAGGCATGCAAATCTCCTGACCGTTCGCCTGCGATAATATAGTATTTCATGAATTAAATTTAGCGGTGAAAATAGGGAAGATTAAAAAGTAGCCCGTTACTCCCCGTAGTATTCTACATAGTTTCTAGGGGTCTCGTAGAGCGTAATGCAATACAACACACCCGTGGCAGAAATATTCCTAATTGCAGGAGCCAAAATTTTCCATATTTCCATGGCTAATATTTCTGTAGACGCTAACTTATCTCTCATAAAGTCAACATCCATATTTAGGTTTTTATGGTCTAACTTTTCTATTACTTCCGATCTTATAAGCTTACTAAGGCGCTTTAAATCTATTACAAATCCAGTCTCAGGGTCTGGCTTCCCCTTCACCGTAACGATCAATTCAAAGTTGTGTCCATGCCAATTCTCATTCGCACATGGTCCAAATACCTCTTTGTTTTTCTCAACAGTCCACAGGGGATTATATAATTTATGGGCAGCATTGAAATGCTCTTTCCGACAGACGTAGATCATTTATGACGATGTTATTGAGAATATCAACTGAATTGGCTGCAAATATAACAAGTATCTTTTCGAATTAATAATCAATACCATCTACCTAATTTTTTGCTGACATTCTGTCATAAACCCTTCTTTTTAATTATATTTGCGGTACTCTAACGCATATTATGAGGACAATTATTAAAGACTTAGAAATTCTTCCCGTGTCAGACAGCGCCTCCTGTGAAGTGCCAAAAATCACTTTGGAGCAGGATACAGGAAAGAGAAAGAAATTATATATAGAGAGTTACGGGTGTCAAATGAATTATTCGGACAGCGAAATTGTGACCTCCATTATGCAAGACAATGGCTTTGATACAACCTCGCTGCCTCACTTAGCTGATGTTATATTTTTGAACACTTGCTCCATTCGAGAAAATGCAGAGCAAAAGGTAAGAAATAAGCTTGCCCAATTCAATGTAATCAAAAAGAACCGTCCTACACTAACTATTGGAGTGCTTGGTTGCATGGCAGAAAGACTCAAGGCCAAGTTCCTAGAAGAAGAGAGAATAGTAGATTTGGTAGCAGGTCCAGATTCCTACAGGGATTTGCCAAACCTATTGGCCGAGGTTGAGGATGGGTCGAAGGCTGTGAATGTGTTTTTATCAAGGGAGGAAACATATGCTGATATTAGCCCGGTGCGACTAAACAGTAATGGTATCACTGCTTTCATATCTATCATGAGAGGATGTGATAATATGTGCTCATTTTGTGTAGTGCCCTTTACTCGCGGCCGCGAGCGGAGCCGCGATCCACATTCGATAATTAAAGAAGCGGAAAGTCTTATTGCCAATGGCTTTAAGGAAGTAACACTTCTCGGCCAGAACGTAGATTCGTACAAATGGAATTCCGAAGATGGCTTGGAGAATGTAAACTTTGCCCAACTCCTAGAAAAGGTTGCAAGCCTCAGCCAAAATCTGCGAGTTCGATTTTCAACTTCGCATCCAAAAGACATTACCGATGAGGTTTTATATACGATGAAAAGGTATGAGAATATCTGCAAGTATATTCACCTTCCAGCCCAGAGCGGCAACGATAGGGTCTTGAAAATGATGAACAGAACCTACACCCGAGACTGGTATATCAACAGGGTAGATGCAATTAAAAGTATTTTGGGAGAGGATTGCGGAATCTCTACAGATATGATTTCAGGCTTTTGTAGTGAAACTGAAGAGGAGCATCGAGACACCCTGAGCTTAATGGAGTATGTGAGATACCATTTCGCATATATGTTTACCTATAGTGAAAGACCAGGAACTTTGGCAGAAAAAAAGTACGCCGATGATGTACCTGAAGACGTGAAACAACGGAGACTTGAAGAGGTAATCGCGTTACAATCAAGTCTTTCATTGAAGAGGAATAATGAAGAGATAGGTAAAAAACATGTGGTGCTTGCTGAAGGCTATTCGAAGAAGTCGGATGAATATTTAAGAGGAAGAAACACGCAAAATACCATGGTAGTATTTCCCAAAAACGCGAACAAGCCGGGTGATTATGTAGAGGTAATTATAACAGGGTGCACTCAGGGAACCTTGTTTGGGACGCAGGTGGTATCCTAAATATAACTCCATTTATTTTATTTTAAAGATCAATTATTGAATAATGGGTAATTTCAATTCAGAAATACTTAGTATAAAGCAAAGATTTGGAATCATTGGAAATTCCCCCTCCTTGAACCATGCCATTCAAGTCGCCGTGCAGGTCGCCCCTACTGATATGACCGTGTTGATAACAGGCGAAAGTGGAAGTGGGAAAGAATCCTTTTCAAAAATTATTCATCACCTGAGCGCAAGAAAACACGGCCAATTCATTGCTATCAACTGTGGCGCCATTCCTGAAGGGACCATAGATTCAGAACTCTTTGGACATGAAAAAGGATCTTTCACTGGTGCACACGAGTCTAGAAAGGGTTACTTTGAAGTGACAGGCGGCGGCACAATTTTTTTAGATGAGATAGGGGAAATGCCGTTTGGAACTCAGGCTCGCTTGTTGCGTGTGTTGGAGAACGGCGAATTCATTAAAGTCGGATCATCTAAAGTATTAAAAACAGACGTCAGAGTGGTAGCTGCCACTAACGTCAATCTTTTTCAGGCTGTAGAAAAAGGGAAGTTTCGGGAAGACTTATACTATAGACTCAACACCGTTCCAATTTACGTTCCCCCATTGCGGGATAGAGGTAGTGATATTGAATTACTATTTAGAAAATTCTCGTCCGACTTTGCTGATAAATATCGTGTGCAGCCTATCAAGTTGACGGAAGATGCTAAAGAGGCTTTACTCAGATATAGATTTCCTGGTAATATACGACAGTTAAAGAATCTCGCAGAACAGATTTCGGTGTTAGAAATAGAACGCGAAATAACAAAAACTCAGATTGAAAAATACATTCCTTCTGAAACGTCGCAGATACCGGCTATCTATAAAGAGAGAGGAGGGAAAGAAGAATTTTCAGAAAGAGATATTTTGTATAAAATCCTTTTTGAGATGAAAAAGGACATGAATGAGCTTAAAAAACTGGTTTATGATTTTCTAGAAACAGGCAAAGGAGGGAAGCAAGTTTTACAAGATCATGCCGATTTATTTCATAACATAGATTCTGAACCGGAGCAGGATAAACGAAACCAATATATTATAGCCCCAGAAAATGAAGCAATCGTAATTGACAATAAATTTGAAGACATTCCGCATGAAACCGAGGAGGAATCGTTGTCTTTAGAAATTCAAGAAAAGGAAATGATTCTGAAGGCCTTGAAGAAAAATAACAATAAACGAAAATATGCCGCTCATGACCTTGGTATCTCTGAGAGAACCTTGTATAGAAAGATAAAGCAATATGAAATTGAAGATTAATAACACCTATTTTTTGCTCATAATAATTTGGATCCTTTGCGCTAGTTGCGGCGTTTATTCTTTTAATCAGGGATCGATAGGGCCAGATGTAAAAACCATTTCGATTGCAAACTTTTATAATGAATCAGGTAACGGACCACCAAACCTTGGACAGACATTCACAGAAAGTTTGAAAAGTTATTACCAACAAAATTCAAGATTAGGTATAGTAAAAGACAATGGCGATTGGCAGCTTGAAGGACGAATCAACGGTTGGAATTTAGCGCCTGTAGCACCGCAAGGTGACCAAACCAGTGCGTTTACAAGACTCACGATTAATGTGCAAGTGAAGTTTACTAATACAAAAGACGAGAAGTCGAGCTTTGAACAAGGATTTAGTTGGTATGCCGATTTTGCTGCCTCAGAATCCCCTCAAGCTGCTGAAGGTAGACTTATCCCAGAAATATTCGAAAAAATCATTTTCAATATATTTAATAAGACAACTTCCGATTGGTAAATGAACCTCATGCAATGTCATTTAGTTGATTCAGTGATAGAATAGATAAGGATTTAAAAAACAGACAATGAACAAACAAGCTTTCTTAGACCTTATTAAACATCCCTCGACCATAAGTTCTGAAGCGCTGAAGGGGCTTGAAGAAGTTGTAGTCAATTTTCCTTATTGCCAATCTGCCCATATTCTTATTGCAAAAGGTTTTCATGAGCAGGGAAGCATGTTAACGATAAAAAAAATTAGCAAAGCAGCGGTATACTCATTAGATAGGAAAAATCTAAAGAAATTTATCCATGCAATGCCATTTATGCCGAAGGCAGGTGACTTTCAAGAACCTAGACTTGAGGAGGAAAAAAAAGAGGTAAGCAATAGCCTCGTAGCTGCTCCCGTAGAAATTATTGATAAAGCTCCAGCAAAACTTGATGAAACACCTCCTCTGATAGAGGAAGAAGTGATCACAACCGGGCAATTGAAAGACGAAGGAATTTTGCCAGATTCAGATCTTGACAAACCTAAGAATCTAGCTTTTGATGATCATTTAGGTATTGAGAAGCCGGAGACGTCAAATATTCGCCGATGGATAGAAGCCCAAAAACGCTCAGAAAGGTCGGAGAAGCCTTCGAGCGTTCCTTCACCAGAACCAATTAGTCAAGACGGGGCGAAGGAAGAAGACCCCAACGTAAGTGATTTGAGCGCTGAACCCTTAAAAATTGACAAAATAGAAAACTCTACTGCTGAATTCAGGCAGGAGCAATTTCCAGAATTGGTCTCTCCAACTGAAGAATTAATTCCTAAAGAAGAAATTCCTGTAGCTAGTGATTTATCGTTTGATACATGGATTGAAGAAGAAGATAAAGTGGAAGAG
>DASVUU010000363.1:0-2502 GCA_036386935.1 Cytophagaceae bacterium
TTCAAAATATCACAAGGCACTCCAAATGAGTTCAAATTCATTGATGTTTCTTCCGCTGATATCCATAAAAGCTACTGGTCGTTTGGTGACGGAAATACCGGAAGTGGTGGCATAGTAGTACATTCTTATGCAAAGCCTGGCAAATACCAAGCTAGCTTAACGATAGCAACGTTTGATGAAAAAGGTAACACGATCTGTAAAGACATTTCTTACCAGACTGTGTTTGTAGATGAAATGAACGATGAAATTATTGCTCTTTATCCTAATCCGATAAATTACGAAGGTAAAATTTCCCTTAAAAACGTAGAAAAAGATGTCGATTTGACAATTTACAATCACGAAGGTGTGCCCGTAAAGAAAATCCGCAATATATCTAACGGTATTACCAATTTCTCAGTGGAAGAGTTGCAAAATGGTTTCTATTTTTACCACATAATTAGCGATGGGAAAATTATTAAGACAGATCGATTTTCTGTATCGAAATAACAGTCACCATTTACTTTTAAAAAAATGCAGGCTAGTCCTGCATTTTTTTTTTGCATTGCAGGTAAACACTTTTTGTGGATGTGTATTTCCAGTCCTAGCAGTAAGTCAACCATCCCGAGAATAGGCCGACTTTAAATCCACTATGCTTGAGCACCTAAGAAAAGGCAGCTGCGAGAACAAAAGTTTACATAAAGCACAAAGCTATAGTGACGACAATTCCCCCGGTAAGTCTCCTTACCATAGATATTACGCTAAATGTAAGCTTAAGCTCCATTAAATCTTCTATCCATTATTTGCTCCCTGCTCCTAACGTACATGAGTTTTGAATGGGCCACGCCTTGGTTAAGCTCCAAAGTCTTTTGACGGGCTGACCTAAATCCTTAAGGAACGTAAATGCACTGGACCAGATCAGTGTCTAAAGCCGATTTACAAAGGAGCAGTTATAATTCTTTGATAATGTTAGAAGATTCTTTAGCTCTGAAGTGGGAGCATTGCCAACCAACTGCAGGTTCTTTAGATGGCACTTTAAATCTCCATCAAATAAAGGCATTGCGCTACACCAAATAGCAAAGTCTACAATGTGGCATTCTCAGTTTATAAGCTAAGACCCTGAAGTCAGATGATAATTAAAAATCATTGAGCGCATTTTGCTGCACATTCCTAAAAAGGAATATACGGACTATATAAGCTACTTCGACTTTATTGGTGAGCGCTAGCCTGACTTTCCAGGGATCGACAACTCTAGCCATGCAGCAATTTGAGTCTTTGTTGTTAAAGTAAAAAATAGGGCAATGACATTTGCCTTGCGACCAAAGGATGCCACCAAGAGAAATATCACTGCACCGTTAATAAAAACTCTTCCTTTCTGAAGAACTTAGAATTTATCTAATTTTCTATTTCCGCACCCTTACCCTACCGAAATGGTTTTTTAAAAATATATTGAACCCCAAACTGAAGACCATAAGAATAGGGCTTCATATTAACATTCTTTTCATTGGCATAGATACTGTTCAACGAGTACTTAGCTGTTGGCGCAATTTTGAAGCTGAGACGGTCAGAAAACGAATAATATAGCTCAATACCACCTGTATACATCAAATTGATTCTATTCAATTCTTTTTCCTCAATTTTTATGTTTTTTCCTTCTTCATCCAAATAGCTGTAAAAATTTACCTTTTTCGGTGAGACCAAAATATTGGAAACCAATCCTGAAAAAATTCCAATTTTGAACTTCTGCAAATAAAAGTTTCCTCCAAAAATAATTGGTACACCTACATAAGAATAACTATTCCTATAATTCCCCGATAGATTGGTAATACTCTGCTTGACATCTCGGTAGGTTGTCGTTGTTGTTGTTGTTGTTGTGTATACGTCCCATCTATCCTCCTTTGGATCATATACTTTCTTTACTATAGTAGTATCATGATTTTTGGAGCCGCCAATGCCTCCCGTGTCGGTTTGTACTCTTCCAAAGTTGCTCATATTACTTTCATTAAATCTTAGATATGAGAGCCCAGTTCTCATATAGAAGCTTTTGGTAAAGTCAACATTCACAGCACCAGAAATACTGAAGCCTACTTTAGATTTATCATTCTTTTTGGAAGAAATGATAGATTCATTTACGCTATTAGAATAGTCAATTGCTCTGCCCGACATCTCAGGACCGGCTAATAAGTCAAACGACAACCCAGGACTTAAAATCTTATTGTTAGACTTGGTTTTCGCAAGCTGTTTTTTCTTCTCAATTACCTTAGTCTCCCGCACTGTGTCAGATTTAGCCACTGCCTTTTTCCTAGAAGTATCGGCCACTGATGCATTGTCGCTTGTTACGATTATAGTATCCCTGATAAATACTATGTTGCCCGCATTATTTGAAAGGCCTAAAGTATTTCCATTAGAATAGGATGCTGTAGAAAAGGTCTTAGTAATCCTCTCTAACTTGCTTTTAGCGCCGTCATTCGATCTTCCTAAGCCATCAAACTCAAAGTTTGATACCAGAAATTTACTTTGAATCGT
>DASVUU010000364.1:0-2963 GCA_036386935.1 Cytophagaceae bacterium
GCAACAATCTTCCCGGTCCTACTTTAAAATTTTCTTCGCTATTTAAAGCCTAATTTTCCTCCATTTGTTGCTTTAGTTTTTCCTCCTGGACAATTCTTTGGTCTAATACCCGCGAATATTGTAGGGCCTTTTTATTTCCGTAGTCTCTATGCGATTTCATTGCCCATCCATGTGCCCCATCTAAGTCACCAAGAGCCTCCAGAGCAAGTGCTAAATTAAATGCTGCCTTTCCAGCTTGCTTTGAGGAACTTTCATTGACACATCTTTCCCAAATCACAGCTGCGCCTTGCCAATCATTAACTTGCGCTCTTTGAACCCCAGTTTCAAATTGTGTGCCTTTTCGTTTTCTATAGTACGCCCTCTCAACCGAAATAGAGGTGGGCGAAATTCTTTTTCCATAGTTGATTCCCGCTGCATAACTTGCCTTGGATATGGCATCTCGCTTACTTATCATGCTGTAGTTAGCTTCCTCGGGTGTTAAATTAGATGTTTGCCAATCCATCTGAAATGTATAAGGGTATTGATCAATCACGGATTGGCTGCTAGGATCGTAAAGCCTAAAACCTAGCTTAATGACCACCATTTTTTTACAGTAGTATTCAGTCGATTTAATTTTTTTGCCATCAACATTCTTTTCGGTTTCTTTGGCCCAATTAGTCTCAATACAATCGGAATCATAAGTCTCTAGTGCTACAACTGCCTCTGCTTTATTTTCTTTGCAAATTCGACTTATAACTGACCAGTCCAATGGTTCTGGAAACAGGTTTTCTGATCGGGCGCCTGGGAGTTCTGCGCTGGTCTTTTTAACTTGAAATCGAGATGATTCCATTAAGGTGTTATTCAGCCCGTCGAGCGTGTGCTCTGTCCCCTCTTTGTTTTGCAATAAACCGTTAGAAGCAAGGGACGCTCCAATCTCATCGGGTTCTTTATTTTCTGGCAAAGTTCTGTTAACAAGAGCGATTGTTTTGATATTTTTATCTATTGTAATAGATCCAGGTTGAATGATACTCAGGTAGGTATTGGACATGCTGCAACTTTGAAGTAGAGTAATTGCAAAAAGTGATACAATCTTACCAACAATTCTCGAGTGTGACATATTATCAGATTTAAGATGAGGCCTATGTTGTAATGACTATACGAGCTGTAATAAAAAGTACTATTTGTCATCGATGCAAAAGGCTCGTCGCCATATCGATCACTAATCTTGGTAGATAAACCTTTAGGTTTTGCCAAGTAAATTTTTGAAAACCTTCGATACAATAAGCTCTGATTATTTTGAGCATCAAAAATCGACATTTTTAATCTCTCTCATAGTTTTTAACCTATTGTAAATGTGGATCGTATAAGGTATTTTTATATTTCGACCACAATTTTCATTTTTAGCTAGCATCCTCCAATTTTTTATGTGAGCCATTATTAGCAATTTGAAGCTGTATAACACTTTTAAGGAATGCAGGAAACTATTTTAAGCCGCTTAGAATCGTCGCGTAAAGAATTATTGGATTTAGGGTTGAGAAATCCTTTGTTGAACTACAAAATTTCTAAAGCCCGAGGCTTGCACATCGTGCAGGAAAAATCCGCTCAGGTTTTTGATATGCTTGTTAAAGAAGGGAAAGCGATGACCTTTCTTGGAAGGCCCGGTAAAGAAGAGAGCGAGGCGCTATTTGAATTACCGCCCTTGACTGAGACAGAGCAAGAAAAGGCTTTTACTGATACCAAGCTTCAAACAGATGAGTTTGAAACTAAGCTCCAGACTAAAATCTTAAACACCTATTACTTCGCCCGCACAAGTATAGAAGAGCAAGGTGTAAATATTCTTTACGTCGCTCTAGGCATGCTTAACTGGTACGAAGAAGGAAATAGTGAAGACGTACGAAAGGCACCGCTGTTGCTAGTTCCTGTATCTCTCGAGCGCGCAAGAGCGGTTTCGTCTAAAATATACCTCCAGCGATGTTGGCGCAAATTTATCTCTGCAAGCAAAGATGTTAGCTGATTTTAACATTGCAATTCCTGATTTGCCTGAGCTTGACGACCTCAATATTGCCAGTTATTTTGAAGATATTAAAACGAGAATTCACCACCGCTCCAAATGGAATATAGATGTTGATAATATTGAATTGGGGTTTTTCTCTTTTGGAAAGTTTATGATCTACCATGATCTTGACAGCGACAAATGGCCGACAAATGAAAAACCGTCAGATCATTCAATTTTACAGTCTCTTTTTTACGGCGGATTCAAAGAAGCACCACCCACAGCGACTGAAGATCACAATTTAGACGAAGACACCGACGCTGACAAACTCTTTCATGTAGTAGATGCAGACAGTTCACAGGTACTTGCTATGCTGGCTGTACACGAAGGCCGCAACATGGTGATACAAGGTCCTCCAGGAACGGGGAAGTCACAAACGATCACAAACATCATTGCCAATGCAATTGGCAATGGGAAAAAGGTACTCTTTGTCGCTGAAAAGATGGCGGCACTTGAGGTGGTGAAGCGAAGGCTTGATTCTATTCACTTGGGTGAAGCTTGCCTTGAGCTGCATAGCCATAAGGCGAATAAGAAAGAGTTGCATGAAGAACTCAAGAGAATACTGGAACTAGGACGGCCCACATTGACGCACCTACAACAAGAAGTTTCTTTATATTCCGAATACAAAGACGAACTGAATGCCTATTGTAACTCTGTAAATACAACCGTTGGAAGAAGTGGGTTAACTCCGAATAAAATTGTAGGCTACTTACTTCAGATAGCCGAACTAACAAAAGACAACAAGCTACCTAAAATCAATGTAACAGATATTGGCCAGTGGGATGCAGATAAAATGCACCGGGCTGAAGCTGCTTCTGATAGGATTCAAGCCAAGCTCAAAGACACTGGTGTTCCCTCTGAGCTTCTGTTCTGGGGATCAGAGCTTACGGTACTTTTTCCTCACGAGCAAGAAGCTATTATAGAACTAATA
>DASVUU010000365.1:0-2276 GCA_036386935.1 Cytophagaceae bacterium
AAAACAATTTATCATTGACATTGCTGAAAAATTTGATGCCGAAATTATACTTGTCTCAAACAATTATTTAGGAAGCATCAACCATACAGTATTGACTATAAATGAGATTAGACGAAGAAACCTAAAAGTGAAAGGAATCATCTTCAATGGAAAGCCAAACCTATTTACTGAGGAATTCATATTGAACTACTCGGGATATAATTGCCTCTTGAAGATTGACGAAGAAAAGAAAGTGGATGACGATATGGTGAATAAGTATGCTGTAAAACTATTTGAAAATTGGGAAGATTGATGAACGAATTTGACACAAAACATATTTGGCACCCCTACTCTCCCACTCCACAGGAAAACATTGTGGTTGATAGAGGTCAGGGCAGCTTAATTTTTACCAGAGATGGTAGAACAATCATAGACGGCGTCTCATCGTGGTGGGTAAATATTCATGGCCATTGCAATGAAAAGATTTCGGCGGCGATTGCCGAACAAGCCAAGGTCCTTGAACATGTGATTTTTGCCGGATTTACGCACCAACCAGCCATCGATTTATCGGAGAAGCTCTTACAAATTTTACCAGGAAAGATGAGTAAGATATTCTTTTCTGACGATGGAAGTACCTCAGTTGAAGCGGCTTTAAAAATGGCTATTCAATATTTTCAAAATAACGGTCAGGTTGATAAAAAAAGAATAATCGCAATTGACGGAGCTTATCATGGGGATACATTTGGGGCAATGTCTGTTGGGCAAAGGTCTGCATTCACAAAGCCATTTAACACCTATCTATTTGATGTAGAGTTCATCAAATTCCCCCACGAATCTTCGGAGCAAGAGACATTACAACAATTTGAAGAGATAGTCAAAAATGGCGATGTAGCAGCATTTATTTATGAGCCCTTATTGCAGGGAGTAGCAGGGATGAGGACTTACAGTGTGGAGGTTCTTAGCAAATTAATGGGTATATCAAACAGTGCAGGAGTATTGAATATAGCTGATGAAGTGATGACTGGTTTTGGCAGAACTGGAAGGAATTTCGCTTCTGACTATCTCCCGACTGCCCCAGATATTATATGTCTATCGAAAGGAATTACGGGTGGCTACCTTCCTTTAGGAGTGACAGCGTGCAATAGTCTAGTAAGTAATCAGTTTGAAGGGAGTGACGCAGCAAGAATGTTTTTTCACGGACATTCTTATACTGCCAATCCACTGGCCTGCGCAGCCGCCAATGCCAGCTTGGAAATTTTGCTGTCTGAGAGCTGTCAATTCTTAATTAAGAATATTGCAGAGCAGCATGCTAATTTTGCAAAAAGCCTAGATGATCATCCAGCGGTGAATAAAATTAATCAGATAGGGACAATTTTATCTATAGAAATAAAAACAGGAAATGAGTCGACATATTTTGACAATATAAGGCACAACATATATTCTTATTTTTTATCGAAAAACATCTTACTGCGGCCTCTTGGGAACATTCTATATATTCTCCCTCCTTATGTAATAACAAATAGCGAGCTGTCATGTATCTATAATAGCATATTGGAGTTTCTTAATGAATATAAAAATAAGAACATATAATATTATTATTCGTATTTCAATACTGTTAAAACCTTTGTCAAATAGCTTGGCCAAATCACCAAAATCCTTCTTATTTAGATTCATAATAGCGGCCTTTGGTGTATTTAATTCCTTCCCCTCATTCACACAAGATCTTGACTTGACATTGCCTCTTTCAATAGGCACGCCTTTCCTAGATCCTGATGGAAGGAAGGAAGTATTAAAACTAAAAGATGGTTTTATTTCATTGATTAAGGAAAATGGAGGGCTAACTGGTGAGTCGGAATATTCTTTAGACAAGTACGATTCAAGCTGTAAAAATATATTTAAAATTCCTTTAAAGGTCCAGTCCAATGAAGACTTTAAAGACCTATTCTTTAACGGGTCAGACGTACTACTATTCTCAGTCGTCTATTCTAAAGACTTGCACAAGAGTAAGCTTATAGTTTATGGCTTCGACCCTCAGACCGGCCTTAAAAAATTCCAAAAAGAACTGTGTAGAGCGGACGTAAAAGAATGGGCAAATGTAAAATACAAGGGTGCTGTAAAGGAATCGTTTGAGAATAGCATCTCCTCTTACCTTAATAAGAATTTTGTAACGCCTTTGATATATCAGTATGAAATAAAATACTCCCCAGATAGCTCCAAGATACTCGCCTATATCTTTGACTACGGCCAAAAAGTCCTGTTAGCACAAACATTCACATTTGACAAATCTCTCAATCCAA
>DASVUU010000366.1:0-5524 GCA_036386935.1 Cytophagaceae bacterium
ACTGCTTAATAAAATCAACGAATTATACCCTGCAGTACTCCACACCAACCAATCTATGAATGAAATGCATTCAAATCAGATGTCGGAAGTGCGTATACCAGATGTCACCAACTTGCCAGCAAGAAGTGCAGGATAAAAGGAGAAGCTTGCTTCTCCTTTGAAAAGGATTACAATTTTGTAGCTATCGACAATTCCTTCATCTGTAATGCTGATATCTGTGAAGGAGAATCAATCATCACATCTCTACCGGCGTTGTTTTTTGGAAAGGCTATAAAGTCTCTTATTGATTCCGCACCACCGAACAACGTACATAGCCTATCAAATCCAAATGCAATACCCCCGTGAGGTGGTGCACCAAACTCGAAAGCTTCCATTAAAAATCCAAATTGTGCACGAGCTTCTTCATCTGTGAATCCAAGCTTTGAGAACATGAGGGCTTGAAGGTCTCTGTTGTGGATCCTGATAGATCCTCCTCCAACTTCAACTCCATTGATAACCAAGTCATAGGCATTGGCTCTCACCTTTCCTGGCTCACTGTCTAAGAAGGCAATGTCCTCTGGCTTAGGCGAAGTAAATGGATGGTGCATGGCAAACCACCTTTTTTCTTCTTCACTGTATTCTAATAAAGGAAAATCTAATACCCATAAGACGGAGAAGACATCAGGATTTCTTAATCCCAGTCGTTTACCCATCTCCAACCTCAGTTCAGAAAGCGCAGCTCGTGTTTTGTTTGAGTCCCCCGAGAGAATCAACAATAAGTCTCCAGGCTCTGCTCCAAATTTATCTACCCACGCCTTTAGATCATCGGTATTGTAAAATTTGTCTACAGATGATTTTAAAGAACCGTCTTTGCCAACTTTCACATAGACCATCCCCTTGGCTCCTATCTGCGGTCGTTTCACAAATTCTGTCAATTCATCAATCTCCTTACGGGTATACTCTGAACAACCTTTCGCACAAATACCAACTACTAATTCCGCTGAGTCAAAAACACCAAAGCCTTTTCCTTGAGCTACGTCATTGAGTTCTGCAAACCTCATATCAAAACGAGTATCAGGCTTGTCATTGCCATAGTATTTCATTGCATCGGCAAAACTCATTCTTGGAACTTCGGAAAGCTCTACTCCTTTAATACTTTTAAATAAGTGTCGCGTCAATCCTTCGAAGGTATTAAGAATATCTTCTTGAGTAATAAAGGACATTTCGCAGTCAATTTGAGTAAACTCGGGTTGCCTATCAGCTCTAAGGTCTTCGTCTCTAAAGCATTTTACTATTTGGAAATATCTATCGAAACCTGATACCATCAGCAATTGCTTGAAGGTTTGAGGAGATTGTGGAAGGGCATAAAACTCCCCCGGATTTAGTCTTGAAGGGACTACAAAATCCCGCGCTCCTTCAGGAGTTGATTTAATTAAAACAGGAGTTTCTACTTCTATGAAATTTAATGAGTCAAGGTACTTCCTTGTTTCCTTAGCCATATGGTGTCTAAGCTCCAAATTCTTCCTTACTATATTTCTTCTCAGGTCGAGGTATCTGTATTTCATCCTTAGCTCATCTCCCCCGTCCGTCTGATCTTCTATTATAAAAGGAGGAGTTTTTGCTGAATTTAATATCTTAATTTCTGTAACCTTAATCTCTACATCACCAGTGGGCATCTTATTGTTCTTCGCCAACCTTTCCACCGCGATACCTACAGCTTCGATCACAAACTCTCGACCAAGGCTTCTTGCCGTTTGTATAAGTTCGGCACTTGCGCTTCCTTCCTCCATGATCAATTGGGTGATGCCATAACGGTCACGGAGATCAATCCAGATCATTCCTCCTTTATCTCTCACTTTTGCTACCCAGCCACAAAGGGTAACATTTGTATTGATATGTTCTGCTCTCAGTTCGCCGCAAGTATGTGTTCTTAGCATCTATATTGTCTATTATTTTTAAAATCTACTCTTATTTACAATCGACAAAGGTAAAAGAAGGAACGAACTTATGAAACTTAAATATGAGGGCGTTTAGAGTCACCGCTATGATAGACTTAGAAGCTGTTGCAGATAGTGGGAGTTTTCTAAAGCACTTCCCATGGTATTATTGAAATAAGCGTAGACCATCTTTCCTTTTTTCAGCCATTCCTTCATGTAATCTGCCTGTTGTTCGAGGAAATGATTGGAGTAACTTCCTCGATAGTTCCCCTCTGGGCCATGGTAGCGAAAGTAAATTGTGTCACTCTCGAGACTTACAAAGGGTGGTTTGGAAGCTGCTATATCATGGAATACCAGGGATGCTGAATATTTATTCAGCATTTCGTAAAAATGCTCTTGATACCAGCTGCTGTGTCGGACCTCCAGGCATAGCTGCCACTTGGTTTTATGGGATTTGATTCTCTCCAAGATTTCTTCAACGTTGTTAGCGTAGTTATAATTAATACTTGCCGGAAATTGGATCAATAAGCAGCCTTTTTTCTGGATATGTTCTGCCACGCCCATGAATAGGTCTATATCGGGAAGTTGGAATGCCAACTTCTTATTGTGGGTAATCCCCCTCCACAATTTTAGGGTAAAAATGAAATCGTCATGTACTTCCCCTTCCCATTTCACCAATGTCCTTGCCAAGGGGACTTTATGAAAAGTGCTGTTTATTTCAACAGTGTTATATAAATTGCTATAATATTGCAGGCGGCTCTTGCCTTTGTGTTCCTCAGGATAATCTTGCTGCTTCCCGGGCACAACTATCCCGCTGGTTCCAATCCTTATATTTGATGACATTTTATCCATTTCTAGCCCCGACTAATTTGCTACTTAATAATGATTATAAGAGCTCGGTGTTCATCAAAGGGAAATATTATTGAAATAATTTTTTATTAATTCGTTTTATCAGGAATATTAAGCTTAGAAATGTAATTTTTATGAGACTCGTAAATTCAGTGCTTTTTGTTTTGTCTTTTCTGTTCACTCTAAATACGTCCTCTGCACAAAAGCTAAAATCTGTTAAACTAATGGAGGGAGTAAAGGTCTCCTTACCGAAAGACTTTGCTTTGATGTCGGATGATGATGTGGCCCAGAAATACCCCTCTACCAAAAAGCCTTTGGTTTTATATACCAGTCCTGATAGAATCATAGACTTTGGATTGAACGTTACAAAGTCGAAGTTCCCGGGCAATGATTTAGAGCTCTTAAAAGGAATTTACAAGTCTACTTTTCTACATATGTATAATAAAGTCACATTCCTTCAGGAAGAAATAAAAACAGTAAATAAAAGGAAGTTTATAAGTTTTGAATTCATTGCAGAGTTTGAAGGGCAGAGAACCTATAGCAATCTGATGTACACTCTTGTTAAGGATCAAGTTTTTCTTTTCAATTTCACGTGCCCGCAGCCTGTTTATCAAAAATGGCAAGCTACCGCAAATGCAATCATGCCTACAATAAAGATGTCATTATCGACCCCCATTGAGGTGAAGCATGAGGAAAAGGCAGGCGTAAAAAAATACGTACCGAAGAAAATCAAAATGGCACCGTCAGGAAAACCTGCACAGCCAGCTCCCGCATCAAAATGATTTTAAGCATTCATACGCCCGAACATTTCATGAGGGAAGCTTTGAAAGAAGCTCAAAAAGCCTTTGACAATGGTGAAGTTCCGATAGGTGCCGTGGTAGTAAGCAACAATAAAATTATTGCAAGAGCCCACAATCAAACGGAGCAATTGAATGATGTGACTGCCCATGCAGAAATGATTGCAATCACTTCAGCCGCCAATTACTTAGGAGGGAAATATTTACACGATTGCGATCTATATGTGACCATAGAGCCTTGTATCATGTGTGCTGGAGCTTTGCAATGGGGACAATTAAGAAAGGTTGTATTTGGGGCGTCGGATCCAAAGCAGGGATTCAAAAGAATACAAACCAATCTGTTGCATCCAAAGACAGTATTAGAATATGGAGTTCTAAAGGAGGATTGCGAAGCACTAATAAAACTGTTTTTTCAGAATTTGAGGGAGTGAGATTGCAGTTCATTGAGCTTATCATTTGAATTTCCTGTCGAATATTTAGATTACCACTTTAAAAGGGCTTTTACAAACAATGCACGCGGTACAACAAGCTATGATTTGCATACCATGAGTGTCTGTTTCTAGTCATGTTTTGTTAGAATAGCGCCTCAACCCACCGGCTGTAAATGACCCTCGAAACGTTAAGAATGCTTCCATTTTTTTTTAACAAGTTGGAACAAAAAAGTGTCAAGAACGGGTTAGACTACAAGCTAAGTTTTAATACACTTAAGTCCATCGAATAAAAATTAATGATTTGAACAGAAGGCGGAACAAAAGTTAGGTTAGGTATAGTTAACATAACATCTCTGATACGGCCTCATTTCACTTATAATTAACACTTAAGATTTGATTAATTCCGGATCCTAAGTGAGCTTAACAAGGTCAGTAACCCACTATAATCTTTTTCCTAGGGTGTTAAAATGTTATATAATTCCTGATAAAAAAGGGAACTTGATAGAGGTCGAAAAGGGTTATTGATTGGGTATTGCAGGAAAGATTAAAAAATAAAAGGCTGTTCTAAAAATTAGAATAACAAAGCCTTTTTACTTAGAAACGTTGATCTTGATTTCATATTTATCTCCTTCTTAATTAATTTAATTAAAAAGGGAACTAGATAGAGGTCGAAAGGGGTTAATCATCGGGTACTAAAGGAAAGGTTGAAGAGTAAAAAACGGAGTTCTAAAAGTAGAACTACCAAAGCTTATTTCATAATTGACATCAATCTGATTTCATAGTGTCGCCTTCAAGATTAAAAAATTTAAATTTTTAATGGAAAAGGGAACTAGAAAGAGGTCTAAAAAGGTTGATGATCGGGTATTAAATGGAGGTTAAAGACTAAGTGACCCATTCTATAAGTAGAAACTCCTGTGTTTAACGAAATAACCCATCGGTCTTGGAAACTTTATACTATCTTTAAAAACTAAGATCAAACTGAACTTACAGCAGTCGCCAAAGGTTAATTACCAGGTACTGTTTGAAATAGAAAGCGGCAAAAAGTTCTAAAAGTAGAACTAGAAAAATTTAATTTAATCAGCTATTGCATTCCAAAAATTTTATTGTACCTTTGAAAACTTCAAATAAAGAAAGGAACTAAGAGTAGTTCAAATAGGTTAATGAACGGGTACTGCGGGAAGGCAAAAAACCTAATAAAGTTTTAAAAGTAAAACTACCAAGCTAGATTTAAACCGAACATTTTGGGGTCTCTCCTATAACTTCGAAGGATTAAAAAAGTTTAAATTTTTAATCGAACGAAGGAACTAAGAGAAGGTCAAAAGGGGTTGATAAACGGGTACTGCGGGGAAGGTAAGGAGAGTAAAAAGAAGTTCTAAAAGTAGGACTAGTAAAAAATTAAGAAAACAAGGCTAGATAAAGATTTAGCATCTATTGATTAGAGGAGTTGGAGACGACGATTTTAGTCAAACGTTCTTTGAATAATTGGATAAGGATAGCAAACCGCTTGAGGACATAAAGTCAATTCAAGTAA